>NZ_DKTN01000005.1:0-208578 GCF_002473065.1 Limnobacter sp. UBA7229
CCCAAGCCGATCGGGCAGTTAACGAACAGCTGAGGAAGCTTAGGTTATCCCAACCGCCACGCATGGTACTTGCCCAACCACAGCAGCACTTTCTCCGGCGCATGCGCCCGCTTCCACTCACCCGCAGCGTATTTGTTGGCCTCGGCCAATGTGGGGTAGGTGTGGATGGTGCCCAGAATTTTGTTCAAACCCAAGCCGTGTTTCATGGCCAAAACGAATTCAGCCAACAAATCGCCTGCATGCACTCCGGCAATGGTCACACCCAGAATTTTGTCCTTGCCCGGCACGGTCAAGACCTTCACCACACCGTGTGCATCGCTGTCGGCAATCGCGCGGTCCAGGTCGTCAATGCCATAGCGTGTTACCTCGTAAGCAACGCCCTGCTCTTTGGCATCCTGTTCATTCAAACCCACGCGGGCCACTTCAGGATCGGTAAATGTGGTCCAGGGAATGACTGAATAATCGGCCTTGAATTTTTTAAGATGGCCGAACAATGCATTCACTGAGGCATACCACGCTTGGTGCGCAGCCACGTGGGTGAATTGATAGGGACCCGCCACATCGCCTGCTGCAAAAATATTGGGGTACAAGGTTTCAAGGTACTCATTGGTGACCACGGTGCGGTTGGTCTCGATACCCAGTTTCTCAAGGCCATAGCCGGTCAGGCGTGCTTTACGACCCACTGCGCAAATCACATCGTCAAATTCAATTTCAACGGTGTTGCCTTGGTGCTCGGTGACCAATACTTTTTGATCGCCTCTGCGCTCAAACCGAACGGCTTTGTGTTGGGTCAAAATATTCACGCCATCGGCGCGCATGCTGTCCATGGCCATGGCGGAAATTTCCGGGTCTTCGCGCACCATGATTCGATCGCCCAATTCAACCTGGGTTACTTGTGAGCCCAAACGTGCAAAGGCTTGAGCCAATTCGCTGCCAATGGGGCCACCGCCCAGCACCACCAAACGTTTGGGCAGGTCGTCGCGTTTTGCGAATTCGTCCCACAAGGTGTCGCTGGTCAGGTAACCACTGGTTTCAATGCCCGGCAACGGCGGCACCACTGGCTGTGCGCCTGCAGCAATCACGATGCTACGTGTGGTCAGGCGGCTGGTTTCACCGCTGTTGTGTTTGATTTCAACTGTCCAGGGATCGACAATGGTTGCATAGCCCTGAATCACATCCACGCCCAGGCTGGTGTAGCGTTCTACGCTGTCGTGTGGCTCGATGGCTTTGATGATGTCGTGCACACGGGCCATAACCGCCTTGAAGCTGAAGCTGGGCGTGGTTGCATGCAAACCATATTTGTCGGCATGGCGCATTTGGTGAGCCAGCTTTGCACTTTTAATGAGGGCCTTGGAAGGCACACAACCAAAGTTCAGGCAATCGCCGCCCATTTTGTGGGCTTCAACCAGGGTCACTTTGGCCTTCACTGCGGCAGCAATGTAAGAGCTCACCAAACCCGCTGCACCCGCACCAATCACCACCATGTTGCGATCAAATTTCACAGGCTTGGTCCATTGGGCATACACCTTGCGGGCCTTGATTTTGTCGGTCACTTTTTTTGCGATCAACGGGAATATGCCCAGCAACACGAATGAAAGAATAAGGCCAGGTGAAAGAATGCCGGCAAGGCTGTCAATTTTTGCAAGCTCGGTACCTGCATTCACGTACACCACGGTGCCTGCAAACATGCCAAGCTGGCTGACCCAGAAGAAGGTGAAAGCCTTCATGCTGGTCAAACCCATGAGCAGGTTAATCAGAAAAAACGGGAACACGGGCACCAAGCGCAACGTGAACAGGTAAAAAGCGCCCTCTTTTTCAACCCCTTCATTGATCGCTTTCAGGCGGTTACCAAACTTGGCTTGCACAGAATCGCGCAGCAGGTAACGCGCACCAATAAAGGCGAGCGTGGCACCAATGGTGGATGCAAACGACACCAGAATCAAACCTTGCAGCAAACCGAACAAGGCGCCTGCAGCCAGAGTCATGACTGCGGCACCTGGAATTGAAAAGGCGGTAACCAGTACATAGGCTGCAAAAAAAACACCGGCAACCAGCCAGGGAGATTCGGCCTGAAATTCTCGGAACTGCTCAAGACGACTTTTCAGGCTGTCGAGTGTCAGCAAACTGTGAAGATCGAAGGCAAACACCGCCACAACAGCTGCAACAATAAGCAGCAGAACAATTTTTTTCATGTCAATTCCTTGGTTTTTCTACGCAGTGTGTTGCCAATAATGCATGGTCTGGGCAACTTGTACAGATAGTTTCGGCGAGTCGTACAAAAAAGTTACCTCGATCTGGAAAGATAGTCGCGTTAATCTAGGTCAACACGATGACAGCTGCACCTCGACCATGAGCACAACCATTCATTCAATTTTTATCAGCCACGGTGCACCCACTTATGCACTGGAACCCGGCCTGCCCGGCCAAGCCCTGGAAACCCTGGGACAACAACTGCTTGCCCAAGGCACGCGGGCATTGATTGTTCTGAGCCCCCATTGGCGTAGCGCCAAGCTGGCAGTGACCAGCCACGAGGCGCCCGTGATTGTTCATGACTTTTATGGTTTTCCAAAACCGCTGTACGAACTGAAACCGGAAATTTGCGGTGCGCCTGAACTGGCATCGCAACTTGCAACACATTTGGCCGAACACGGTTTAAGCGCCGAATTGCGCCCACAACAAGGTTTTGATCATGGGGCCTGGGTGCCCTACATTCACCTGTTCCCAAATGGTGGCCCGCCCATGTTGCAACTCAGCATGCCTGTGGACTGGAATGGCGAAACTGCATTGAATATTGGTGCCTTGGTGGGTGAATTTGCCCGCAACAAGAAAGCGGTGGTAATTGGAAGTGGCAGCTTGACGCACAATTTTGATGACATGGACCTGCGCGCCGCAAAGGCAGGAGATGGTGGGCAGGCGCAAAACCTGCCTTATGTTCACGAGTTCAATACATGGGTTCAGGAACGCCTGCGGGCGTGCGACAGCAAGGCGATTTCGCGCGCAGAGTTTGACGCACCGCACTTTGCGCGGGCCCACCCGGACGACGACCACTACCTGCCCCTGCCTTTTGCCATGGGTGCAGCGACAAACAACTTCAAGGTCAATGTGCTGCCCGAGGATGTGCGTTACAAAGCCCTGTCGATGCAAAGCTTTGCATTCACCGCTTAACCTGGTCGGCTAATATCAAGACAGCTGAGTGGCACTGCAATTGATGGTCTCAGGCAGCACACCGTCTTGCAGGGCTTTTTTCAGCGACTCTACACCCCGGCCCCACAAAGGTACCAGCGTAGGCTGGCCCTGCACGGTGGGCACAGTGAGTGGATCTTGCGCGGCTTCACCGTATTGATTAATGGCGCGCACCAAATCAAGGTGACGCACCCACACCCACTGATTGCGTTCTATGTCCACACACTGACGGGTTTGAGCGATGTCATCGATTGATTTGAAAGGCACCTGCGCGGTGTACAGGTGAAACGGCACACCGGGCGAGATGGAAGGGCCTTTGAGCTGACCGATGTCGATGTCAGCACTGCTGTATACGCAATTGGATTCTTCGGTGAACTCTCGAACAGCGGTTTGTGCGGGCGACTCGCCCTTTTGGGCGCTGCCGCCCAACGTGGCCCAAGCGCGGCGCGTGGGGTGTGGGTCAAATGCCATTAAATGCACAGCCTCGCCGGCCACACAACTGTAGGCGATCAGCCCGGCGGGCGGCGCGTTGCTCGATGAGCATGCAACAAGCGTGAACAACAGCGGCACTACAAACAACAAACGCATGGTGAAAGCAATCCTGAATGTGGAGTGCTCATTATTACCTGCTTACATGACACCTTGCGAGATCAGGCACCCATCCAGCCCAATGCAATGGCTGTAAGCACGGTGGATACACCCGCCGTGTAAATTGTTTTCAGTTTTCCAGTCATTTTGATGCTCTCCGGAATCATTTCATTGCAAACCACAAATGCCATCGCACCGGCGGCAAAAGCCATTGAAGCGGGCGTACCCATGGCCCATGAATCGGCAGTGATGACCCCCAAACCAGCGCCCAGTGGTTCAACCAACCCTGTGGCCAATGCGGCCAGCGCAGCAAGCGCTTTGTGCACGCCAATGCTCCACAAGGCTGTGGCCACGATCAAGCCTTCCGGAATGTTTTGCAAACCGATCGAGAATGCCGTGCCGGATGCACCGTTCAGGTTGCCTGCACTGGCACCCACTGCAAAACCTTCCGGTACGTTGTGCAAAGCAATGGCAATGGTCATCAGCAAGGCCATGCGCAGGCGTTGATTGCCCGCCATTTCCGGGCCTGCCACGGGGTGTTCATGCGGCAGGGTTTGGTCTAGCACTGTCATCACACCGTAGCCTGCTGCTGTGGCTACCAGCACCACCATCAAAGCGCCTTCCGTTTGAATGGCAGGGATAAACAGGGACATGACCGCTGCGGCTGCCATCATGCCGCCTGCGATCGCAATAAACAAACCCAGGCCTTTGTCATCAATTTTCTTCATGACCAGCAAAGCCATGCCACCAAGGCCGGTGGCCGCACCGGCAATGGCCGAAAACTCGACAGCCTGAAGCTTGGAGGGGCTTGCCGCAATGTACTGAACCGCAGCCCAAACCGCAGGTGCCCCTTGTGTGACGATGAGGTACAAACCCAGCGCAACAATCAGAATGCCCACCACGCCACGCGCAGCGCGAAACGCACGAACGGCGTCCAGCCCAGCGTGGTCGGCGATGTTCAGACCCACAATTTTGGTCATTTGATGAAAACTCATGGCGGGCTCCTGTGCTTCAAAGACTTGATTACACAGTTAGATTGCCCGAGCGAATATTATTCGTCTAACGGATAATTTCTTTGAAGTTAATCGCTTTTACCGATTAACAGCGCAGGTTCTGAAGCCGGACAACACGTCTTGCCGATCCGGTTGAAAATAGTTGCGGTATTTGGGGTGAACCATTTCGGCAGAAGTGGCCCAACTTGCTCCCTTCAGTACCTTTCGATCATGAAACCAGGGTTTGGAGTAATCGACGTAAGGGTGCATTTTGAACCCGTCGAATGGCAAAAAGGTATTGGCAGTCCATTCCCACACCTGCCCCCACTGCATATTGGCTTGTGTGTGTGCGGCGTATTCCCATTCAGCCTCAGTGGGCAGCCTGCGGCCCGCCCACTGGCAATACGCCTGGGCATCCAGCCAACTGATGTTCTCGGCTGGTGCACTCAGCTTGAGCGGTGTTTTTTGACCATAACCCAGATTAATCCAGCCATCGTTTTCAAATGCAACAAAAGCAGGCATGGGGTGTTGGGTGGCCTGTACAAATTCAAGATACTGCGCCCAGCTGACCGGGCGTGAATCGATGGTGAATGCCTGTAACTGCACCACACAGGCGGGTACTTCGTTGTCGAATGCAAAACCCTCACCCTGCCAGCCGAGGGTCCACTGGCTGGCCGGAAGGTGAAGCTGAACTGATTCGCTGCACTCCTGCACGCCGGGCCGGCATGCGTTGTGGGGGCGCAATTGGATGTTCAGCAACTTGGCCATGAAAACCGCGGCTTCGTTGTGCATTTGTTCATGCAACACACACAGGCGGAAAAAATAAAGGTACTGGTCGGCATTACCAGGGTCGCTGGCGCACAACGCGTCAGCCTGCTCCAGCAACTTCAAGGTGTCGCACAGCGAGGCGGCCAGATAATCAAGGGTACCTTGCAAATCGGGCAAGCCGATTTCCCAGCGGGTGTCGTGCGCAATGGTGCTTGAATTCAAGCGTGCATCGGCATTGAACAGGCGAGACTCCAGTTTGGGTGCATCGGGATTGCACTGCACACCCAAGGCCCAGTCGGGGTTGCGGGCCAGCCACCAGTCTTGAAACCAGGCCACATGGCACAACTCCCAAAGTGGCGGGTTCAATTCAGGGCGACGAGGCACCTTGCAGTCCGAACCCAAAGCGGCCACGTAGTCCTCCAGCAAACCCAAGGTGCGCTCGCGCGTGCGCAACAAAGCGTCGCGAAGAAATGCGGCGTTCGCTGTTCGGGCCAACTGGGCTGGATTGATGCGGCTGTTCACAAAGACACTGCGGTGATGAGGACACGATAAGTGTACGACAAATGGATACAATGAAAGCAATCGGAAATGTCGATCAAGAAGGAATGAACACACTGAACACCCAAGCCAGCGCCCTTTCATTGAAGCAACTCAGCTATTTGCTAGCCGTTGCTGAAACACTCAACTTCACCCGGGCGGCCGAGCGGTGCTTTGTCACGCAATCTACTTTGTCAGGCGGGATTGCCGAACTTGAGCGCACACTGGGTGTGCAATTGGTAGAACGCGACCGCCAGCGGGTAGCACTGACGCCAGTGGGTGTAGAAGTGGTGGAGCGTGCACAAAGTATTTTGTCGGCCAGCCGCGACCTGGTGGCGCGCGCGCAAATGGCAGCCGACCCCGCCAGCGGAGAATTCCGGCTGGGCATCATACCGACCATTGCGCCCTTTTTGCTCGGTGCAATTTTAAGCAAAACCAGAACCGGCTTTCCTGATTTGATACTACGCGTGCGCGAAAGCCAAACCGCAGCCTTGCTTCAAGAACTGGAACTCGGCGAACTGGATGCCGCGCTGATAGCCCTGCCCATCGATTTGGGCAAACTGAAGGCTTTTCCGCTGTTTGAAGAACCCTTGCGATTGGTCGCCCACAGAAACGACGCCCTATGTAAAACCACGGGTGTACGCCTGCGCGAGGTGGACACTCGCCGCCTGCTGTTGCTTGAGAAAGGCCATTGCCTGCGTGACCACACCGTATCGGCTTGCAGCGCCAAACAACGGGAAGCGAACAACAACGACAGCAATCCGGTTGAGGCCAGCAGCTTGGCCACCATGGTTCAGTTGGTGAATTCGGGCCTGGGCTGTGCCTTGTTGCCTGATATGGCCATACGGGCCGGTTTGCTGCACAAAACCGAAGTGAAACAGATTGAACTGGCTGCGCCTTTGCCCAGCCGGGAAATTGCCTTGGTGACCCGCAACAGCCACCCCAAACTGCACTTTATTGAAACGGCACTTTGCCCATTGTTAAAGGCTTGTCAGCCGGGGTAAACGGCAAACCACTTCAATTTGCATCACTTGGAAACTAACTGGTATGATCAGTTGACCAGTTAAACAATCCTTGCCCTCCAGTTCTACAAACCATGGAAAATATTCAAAAAATTTCGATCTCTGAGCAGGTTTACATCCAGCTTCGCGATCGAATTCTTAAAAAGGTATTACCAGTTGGGGCTGAATTGCCCTCTGAGCGTGAGCTATCTGAAACCCTTGGGGTGAACAGAGGTGCCGTGCGCGAGGCAATCAAGCGTTTGCAACAGGCCAGACTGGTTCGGGTACGCCATGGTGGTGCTACACAGGTTGAGAACTTTGAAGCCGAGGGAGGCCTTGAACTGCTGCCAAGCCTGATGGTAAGTGCACAGGGGCAAGTCAACCTCGAAGTGGCCCGGGGAATCGTAGCCTTGCGCAAGGCTTTGGCGCCAGTGGTGGCTGGGCAAGCAGCAGTGCACGGCGGCAAGGCATTGGCCGATGCACTGAAGCCGGTGATTGCCAACATGCAAACCACCAGCGAACTGCCAAAACTTCAGCAACTGGCCTTTGATTTTTGGGCCCTGGTGGTGCAAGGCAGCGGCAATGTGGTGTTCAAGCTGGCTTTCAATTCCATGAATCAAACCTACCTTGCGGCCTGGAACACGCTGACCTTGGTAATGCAGGACGAATTTCGCGATGTAAATACGCTGGCCCAGCTTGCGCAGGCCATCGAAGCCGGGGAACAACGGCGTTGCGAGGTACTGGCCCGGCAACATGTGGAACTGGGCAGCCGTGCATTGAACGCTGCACTGGGTACCGCGTAACACCTATCTATATACGGAGACACACATGTTGGGAATTCCTTTGGGTCTGTTGACCGCCAATGCTGTGGAATGGGGCATGCACAAATACGTGCTGCACGGCATGGGAAAAAAACGAGGTACATTCTGGGCCTTTCACTTTCACGAGCACCACAGGGAAGTGCGTGAACATGGTTACTACGACCCGAACTATGAGCGCTTTCCGCTCGGGATGCATGCACAGGGCAAAGAAGCCTGGGCCTTGATTGCCAGCGCCGTGGCAGTGGCACCGCTGTTTCCGGTGGCACCTTTTTTTGTGGGCACTCTTTGGTACAGCAGCCTGAATTACTATCGGGTTCACAAAAAAAGCCACATGAAACCAGCCTGGGGTGAGCAACGCGTGCCCTGGCACTTCGACCACCACATGGGCAACAACCCTGGCGCCAACTGGTGCGTCACCCGCCCGTGGTTTGATTACATCATGGGCACCCGGGTGTTTACCGAAGGTGGGGTGCGTGAAGACAATGTGCTGGGTTTTAAACAAATTCCGGCCTGGCTTGAACGTTTGCTGCCCAAGCCCGAATCACTGGGCACCTTCGCACCAAAACCGGCAGCACGGCGCGCAGCGTAAGCCTGTGACATAATCGGTTCACTACAAAAAGGAGAACTGAATGGGCTTGTTGATATTGGTCGTCGGGTTGGCGCTTTTTTTGGGCATGCACGCGACTCGAATTCCAGATGACCAACGCCGGTCGGGCATGATCGCGAGGCTTGGCAAAGGCAAGTACCGCGGCATTTACACAGCCGTTTCTATACTGGGCTTGGTGCTGATTGTCTACGGATACGGCCAGGCCCGGCTTGACCCTGTTTTTGTGTGGAATCCGCCCGCGGCCATGCGCCACATTGCGGCACTTCTCATGCTGGTGTCGTTCATCATGTTGGCGGCTTGTTATGTGCCCACCAACCACATCAAGGCCAAGTTACAGCACCCCATGACCTTGTCTGTAAAAGTGTGGGCGCTGGCGCATTTGATCGCCAATGGCACGCTGGCGGATATTATTTTGTTTGGATCATTTTTGGTGTGGGCGGTGTTGCTGTTTAAAACCGCACGCAGGCGCGCCATTCCCATGGGTTTTGCGGGCGACGGCCCCACCAAAGTGGGCACGCTGATGACCGTGGTGGTGGGTGTACTGGCTTGGCTGGTTTTCGCGGCCTGGCTGCATGTTCATTTGATCGGTATTAGCCCGTTCAGCCGATAAGCAACTGGCGTTAAAAAAAAGCCCCTGTGTGTTGCGCACAGGGGCTTTTTTATTGAACCTCTACTGGATCACAGATACCAGAAGCAAAGTGCTGCGACCGCCGTGGGCCCGAGGGCCCCGGCAAGCAAGCCTCCAGCTGACACGGCTTCATCAGGGAATTGGCGCTTGAGCAGTGACAAACCCGCTGGGTTGGGCGCATTGGCAATCACCGTAAGGCCGCCGCCCGCCACCGCACCAGCCACCAGGGCATAGCGGAAACTTTCTGAGGTGCCCTCAATCAGCGACCCCAAATAAGTGAGCGCGGCGTTGTCAGTGATCGCTGTAAGTGCCATGGCTGCAACGAACAACACGCCATCGTCCAGGTCGCTGACCGCAGGCTGCAACCACCATTGTTGCATGCCACCCAATACCACAAGGCCCGCGAGGAAGAACGCCACCAGCAAACCTTCCTTCAACAACAAGCGGGACTGGAAAGTGTTGTATGCGGCCGTAAAACCCAGGAAAAACAGGAAAATGCCCAAGAACACGGCTGGGTGATGCGCAAACAACACCACGGCGCCCAAAAAGGCCAAATGAATGACCATGGCCCACCAGGGCACTGGCGCCAGCGGCTGGCCGTCTTCACCCAAGGCCTCGGGTTTTTTGACTTCAGCGCCCAAATGTTTGGCAGCGAAGAAAATAAACACTGTGGCATTAATGAATACGCCAATGGCTGCCTTCCAGCCAAAGTTGGCCAGCATGAAGGGGGTATCCCAGTTCCAGGTGGCAGCCACCATCAATACAGGTGGTGCAGCAAAGGAGGTGAGTACACCGCCAATCGAGATGTTTACAAACAAAACACCCAGGCCCCAATAGCGGATGAAATTGGGCACGGTCTTGGAAAACAGCACGTCGCGAAGCAGCAAGGCCGCCAAGGTCATCGCGGCCGGTTCAGTAATCAAACTGCCCAGCAGGGGCACCATGAACAGGCCCAGCCAGGTGAAGGCAACACCTTTGTTCACGGGCATCAAACGGGCCAAACCCTCTACCAGCAAACGGGAGGCGTCCAGCACCGGGCGGCTTGCCGCCACCACCATAATCACGAATACGAACAAGGGTTCGGTGTAATGGCGGGTATCCACATACTCCACGGCTGAATCGAGGTTGACTGAAAAAGCCATGGCGATGACCAAAAACAGGGCCCAAATGCCAAATACCGCTTCAACCTCGCCTAGCAGGTGAAACAAGCCACTGTGGTGTTTGCTGTGGTGAGCCAAGCGTTCAAAGTAGCTGGCCGAAAAAGTGTGAATAAGCGCGCCGGCAAAAAGAAAGGCGGCAATCCATTGAATGGTGGTTGCTGTCATGTCGGGGTCTATTGTTGTGAAGGTTAATCAAGCGATCTGATAGAGGGAGCCTATCACGCCATTAAAGTTCCCCGTATTACGAATATTTTCGGGAAAAGTTCCCTTGGAAAGTGCGCTGTCCAGTTCCTACACTTACTTCAGAACATAAAAGAACTCGGAGAGGTAGGACATGGGTACATTCAAAAAAACAGCAATCACCAGTGCGGTGCTGATCATGTTGGGGCATGGCGGCTTGGCCTTTGCGCAAAGCAATGCATTGCCAGGCGTCGAGGTGTCGGGCAACAGTATCTTGCCTTCCAATATTGAAAATTTACCCGGCTCGTCGAACGTGCTGACTCGGGAAGACCTGGACAAACGCGAGCCCTTTTCCATTCTGGAACTGGTTCGGGAGGTGCCCGGTTTGCACGTGGTGTCGGAAGACGCAGCGGGCACCCACCTGAATATCGGATTGCGCGGGCTGAACCCAAGACGCAGTTCAAGAACACTGCTGCTGGAAGACGGTGCACCCACTGTATTTTTTGCGCCCTATGGCGACCCCTCTGCACATTACTCCACACCACTGGAGCGACTGGAGCGCGTAGAGGTACTGAAAGGATCGGGTCAAATTTTGTATGGCCCGCAAACGCTGGGCGGGATGATCAACTTCGTGACGAAACCCGTACCGCGAGACGGTTTTGAAGGTTCCGCAAAATTGTCGGTGGGCAATGAAGGCTACCGGGGTGCACACCTGAACCTTGGAACCGGTTCGGAACAAGGCGGCATCATGATTGATTTGCTCAAGCGCCAAGGCGACGGCATTCGCGCACAGCATGAATTCGATGTACAAGATGTAACCATCAAGGGCCAGTTGAATATCAACAGTGCACACACCCTGACCGCGAAGTACACCCGGTTTGAAGAAGATTCGCTGTTCAGCGAGACCGGGCTTACCGCACAGGAGTATTTGCGAGACCCCTATTCGGTGCCAGGCACCGAGGGCGAACGCTATCTGATGGACCGCGACACCATTCAGTTGATTCATGGCTGGCAATTGGGAGAACGTGCCCGCCTGACCACGCAGTTGTACCACACCAAAACTGACAGAACTTCTTTGCGCTCGCGCGAATTTGAATCGGCCTTTGACCCCATGGACCCTACCACGATTGGCTTGGGTGAGCTGGAAACCGAATTTGCAACAAGGCCGCGTCAATACGATGTGTTCGGCATTGAACCGAAGCTTGAATTCACCCATTCTGCTTTTGGTGTACCCAGCGAAACTATCATCGGCATGCGCTACCACACGGAAGACATTGACCGTAAGAAATTTGAATTCGACAACTTCGCCGACACCACACCCGAGGCAGATGAACGCCTGCTGGCCGATGTGGAAGCCACTGCATTTTTTGCACAGAACACCTTCTTGATAGGCGACTGGACTTTGACCCCCGGCGTACGCGTGGAGCAAATTGAACAGACCAAGGTGCTGTTTTCCGGTGTGCCTGGTACAGCCAATTTTCAGCAGGAAGACATGTTGGACACCAGCGAAACCGAGACCCTGCCCGGCATTGGTTTTACCTGGAACGGACTGGAGAATGCGACAGTATTTGGCGGCGTACACCGCGGCTTTGCCCCGCCCCGCCCAGACCGCGACATTGAAAACGACATGCTTCAGCGCGTGACCCCCGAGCTGGCCACCGTGACTGAGTTGGGCATTCGCGGCAATGTGCGTGCTGGCTCCTATGAAGCAACTTTCTTCAACCTCGACATTGAAGACATTGTGGTGAACTCCGGCGGTTTTTTCCGAAATGAGGGCGAAGCACAGCACACCGGGTTTGAGTTGGCGGGTCGATTCAATCTGGGTGAATTGTTCAGTGAAAAGGCCAATCCGTTCTTTGTCAGCATGGCCTACACCAACCTGTTCACCGCTGAATTCAAAAACTCGGGCGTGGTGGGCGGTGAAGGCGAAGATGGATACGGTACTTACCAGGCGGGCAACCGCTTGCCCTACGCCCCAAAGCACACCCTGGCTTTGAATTTGTCGTATGAAACTGAACAATGGAATGCCAGGGTTGGCGCAACGCATGTGAGCAAACAATTTGCCAACACCGAGAACTTTGGCGGCACCGAGCCCCTGGGCTTTTGCCCGAATGGGGAAGACCCTGCGAACGATTTGTTCTGTGGCCTGTTCGGAGAAATTGAAGCTGTCACCTTGCTGAATGCGTCCATCAGCTTTGCACCGGCGGGCAGCAATATCAGCTACTTCCTGAACGCAGAGAACCTGACGGACAAGCAGTACATTGCTGCGCGTACCAACGGCATTCATCCAGGGAGGCAACGGCAGGTGGTGGCGGGGATTAATGTGAGGTTTTAAGTCGTCATCACCATTTCGCTTGACACACTCAGGTGCATACCCCCTTGCGCCAGAAAACCTGAATACCCCCTTGTTATTGATTAACCGCCCTAAGCGCACCCGCTAAACAGCGGGCGGGCTGCGCTTTCGGCCTTGCCGAACGGACGGTGAATTCAACACCAAGGGCAGGTTTTCTTGATCGGCGCTGCGAGGGCATTGCGACCTGAGTGTGTTGAGCTACTGGGGCAGCGACCTGCGAAGCAGAAAATACTTGGTGCTCACGGGCAACAAGAGTTTGAAGTTTGCAGCAGCGTCACATCAGTCAGCCGTTTCAGATCAAGTCGCCCGGATTGACTCGAAGCGCGGGGCGGTTCCGGCAGGAACCGATGCGAAGACGCTGTGGCGTTTCGCATGGCCCAAGCCAGAGTCAAAGACGGGGAATTCGACTTGGATCTTGGCTGGATGAGTGATGCGCTGCAAACCTACACTCGCTAAATGGAGCAGCGACAGGACATCTATCGCCCCACAGGCCGCTTCGCCAGCTTGCGCTGCAAAGTTCGCCTGTGCATGTTCAACGCACGCGCAGTGGCCGATACATTGCCTTCGTGTTCGTTGAGTACCCGCTGAATGTGCTCCCACTCCAGGCGGGAAACGGACATCGGTTGAAAGTCAGAAGCTTCGTCGTCATTTGAAGCAACACTGCCTGAATCATCGTCCAAAGCCCGCAACACCGCAGCACTGTCCGCGGGCTTGGCCAAATAATTGTCAGCACCCAGCTTGATGGCCTGTACGGTGGTGGCAATACTGGCGTAGCCGGTCAGTATCAAAATATTGGCACTGGGCTGCAAACTCCGTAGCTGCGTGATCAACTGCAAACCCGATTGCTCGCCCAAATTCAAATCAAGCGTAATGTCGGTGAATTGCTGTTGCTCGGCAGCAAGCAGGGCCTGCTCCTTTTTGAATGCCACATCGGTCTTGAAACCCTTGCGTTCAAACGACAAAGCAAGGGTATTTGCAAACACCTCGTCATCGTCGACAATCAAGATCGAGCGCGTCATTGCGAGAGCACCGGCAAGCTTAAACTGGCGCAAACGCCGGGGTTCAGGTTGCGAAGGCTCAGCTTTCCGCCTTCACGTTCCAAGAGGTTGGCCAGTAAAAAAAGGCCCATGCCTTGCCCATTGGCTTGAAACAACTGTTGCCCGATTTTCGGCAATAACTCAGCATCAATACCACCGCCCGCATCATTCACAAAAAGGGTCAGGCTTTCGTGATCACATTGCATGCCCACCTGGAGAGGGTCTCTAACCGAGGCTCGCTGCTGGCTTTGCGCAGCATTGTCCAAGAGCGTAATCAAACCCAATTCAAGCAACTCTTTGCGTACTTTGAATTCGCCTGCAATTGAAGCAATGCTGGGCATCAAGCGCACTTCATGTTGTGGGTTGCGAGTTCGCCAAATACCCAATGTGTTCTGAAGCCATTCGCTGGGCTTGATCATTTGCGCATCGGCATTGTGGCGTGGGTTGACCTCGATTTGATCCCGAAGCTGGCCCAGGGTGTCGGTGATGGATTGAACCTGGGCACTGAGAACATTCATTTCCCGCACCTGCGCCTGCATGGCGGGGTCGTTTTTCCAGTCTGAAACAATGGTGGCAATGGTCGACACTGGCGTGCCCAACTGGTGTGCAATGGAAGCAGCCTGGTTGCCCAGTGCCGCCAAACGCGACTCACTGGCCAAACGTTGCTGCGCGCGCCCCAAGGCTTGGTCGCGGTTGCGAATCGACGAACTCAAACGCGCCACAAAACCCACCAAAATCAACACGCTGACCAAAAAATTCAACCACATGCCCACAAGGTGAAAGTGAACCCCATCGTCGGGATTGGCCAACACCAGGGGAATGTAATTGCCCATCAACACTGTGTAAGCCACCACGCTGAACAGGGCAAGAACGGCAACTTGCGCCCAAGGCAGCAAAGCCGCAGCCAAGCCCAGAAGCGGCAAATAAAGTGACACGAAGGGATTGGTCACGCCACCCGTGAAATAAAGCACAAAGGTGAAGGCGGCCAGATCGGCAAACAACTGGGCAGCCACTTCAAAGCTGCCCACCGAATGCCCCTGACGCAGGCGAATAAAAGTGATGACATTGAGTAAAACCAGCGCACCCAAAATGACTGTCAATACCGGCCAGGGAAGACTGACATGCAACAGCAAGCCGACCACCGCCAACAGCACAACCTGAGCGGCCAGCGCAAGCGTACGCATCCACATCACTGTCACCATTTGCTGGCGGCGAACAGACAAATCGCTTTGGTCCATCAAGCCTTCAGTCCAAAGGTGCATGAAGGGACGGTGGTCGGGAAACAGGCTTGTTTTCATGCTCACATTCTAAGTGGCTTCTTGCTTCGCTGCCTTGAAATTGTGAGGTGTGCAGCCCGGCTGCGACAATATGCCGCATTCTCGCAGTGCAGGCCGTGGCGTATAAAGCGTGCTGGTTGATCTTGCCCGGACTATGCGATGCGCGTTCATGCTTCTTTCAAAATGACTACCTTGTCTACAGGCCTGCTGTTGGCTTTTGCACCACTGGCTCAACCGGTGTTTGCAAACCCCGCACTCAGCAGCGTGGAAGTTCAGGCTCAACGCGAAGCATTGAGCGCAGCCAGCGTGCAAGTGGCCAGAGAAAAGCTGAACCAGACTGCAGGTGGTACCGCCGTGGTCGAGGCTGAAAGTTTTGAAGCAGGCAAAGCAGTGACCATTAAGGACATGCTGGACTTTACGCCCGGCGTATTTGCGCAAAGCCGGGTGAATGAAGAAGCACGGCTGAGCATTCGAGGCTCGGGCCTGTCGCGCACCTTTCACATGCGTGGCATACGCCTTTTGCAAGATGGTATTCCAATTAACCTGGCCGACGGTGGCTCGGATTTTCAGGACATCGACCCATTGGCCCTGCAACACGTTGAAGTGTACAAAGGAGCCAATGCCTTGCAGTACGGTGCGGCAAACCTGGGCGGGGCCATCAATTTTGTAACACCCACCGGCTACACCACACCCAACAGCGTTTTGCGCCTGGATGCTGGTAGCCATGAATTTGCGCGCGCGCAATTTAAAACCGGCGATGTGCTGGGCAACTGGGATTATTTTGCATCGCTCTCGCAATTGCGTTCTGACGGGTTTCGGCAATTCAGTGGGCAAAAAAATACCCGTTTGAACGCCAATGCAGGTTTGAAAATTTCACCTCAACTGGAAACCCGGTTCTATATCATTCACGGTGACCTGAACCAGGAGTTGCCCGGCAACTTGACCAAGGCGCAGTTGCAAAGCAACCCCACACAGGCCAATGCCGCGTCGGCGGCTGCGAATTCTCAACGCGACTTTCTGATTACCCGCCTTGCCAACAAAACCACCTGGATTTCGCCAACAGGCGTGGAGTACAACGCCGGGGTGTATGCAGTGGACAAAAACCTGTACCACCCACTGAGTTTTGGTTTGATTGACCAGCAAACCCGTGATGTGGGCACCTTTGGCAACCGGATTGCACAAGGTGAATTATGGGGTTTGCGGCACGACACCACCTTGGGTTACAACCTGGTGCACGGCATCACCGAGGCGCGCATATTCAACCATGTTCGCGGTGATCGAATCAGCCTTCGAAGCCATGAAGACCAGAAAGCCCACAACATAGAGCTTTACGGAGAAAGTCGCCTGCACCTGACTGATTCCGTGCAATGGATCAATGGCCTGCAATGGACCCACGCCAAACGCACAGCAGACGATCAGTTTTTAAGCGATGGCGATGGAAGCTACCAACGCCGCTACGCGCAGTTCAGCCCGAAAACCGGCTTGCTTTGGCAGGCCAGCGAGGCTGTGCAGGTGTATGGCAATTTGAGCCGTGCGTTCGAGCCACCCACGTTTTCTGAAACAAGCCCCACGCGTGCACTGGAGGCGCAGGAATCGACCACATTTGAAGTGGGTACCCGCGGAGTGGCGCAAGAAATTCGCTGGGACATCAGTGCCTACTACAGCCAGTTGAACAATGAGTTTGTGAGCTACCAACTCAACCCGCTAGTGCCGGGCCTGAGCGCAATTCTGAATGCAGACAACACTGTGCATCAAGGTGTGGAAATTGGGCTCGCCGGGCCTTTCACGCGTGATTTGCTCAGGGGTGGCGATACTTTGAACTGGCAACTGGCTTACACCTTTGGCCGCTTCCGTTTTGACAATGACCGCGTATACGGCAACGCAGCCATACCGGGAATTCCGGAGCAATATGTTCGGGCCAAACTCGACTACGCCAACGCCCTGGGCTGGACCCTGTCACCCAACATTGAATACGTGCCGCAAGGCTACTTTGTGGATTTGGCCAACACCTTGTCGACAGATCCTTACCTGTTGCTTGGCTTGAATGCATCGTACAAATTCAGCGACACACTGCGCGTGTTTGTGGATGCCCGCAATTTGACAGACAAAGTGTATGCCGCCACCACGGGTGTGATTGTGAATGCCAATGGGGCGGACTCGGCGCAGTTTTCGCCGGGTGAGGGCAGGAGCATTTACGCGGGCGTTGAGGTGAAGTGGTGAGGTGAGTTAAACAGTGTGGTTTGGATCTGCTGTTGCCATGCCTAAGCAAGTCTTCTCGTTCCGGCTTGATGCTTCTGGCTTGGGGCATGCGAAACGCTTTGGCGTCTTCGCATCGACTCCTTACGGAGTCGCCCCGCGCTGCGAATCCGCCGGGAAGCCTTGCAAAGCCGGCATGGCAACAGCAGATCCAACCCCCATCCATGGCACACGATCACCTCAACAGCGCCGGCTGCTCAGCCCAAACCCGGCCATCATCACCATGGCCAGCACAACCACCACGCACATCACGATGTTTTGCACATCGCGCCCCAATCCACCCAGAAAGCTCCATTTGTGAAGCATGCTGAAACTCCAGATCTCGGGTTTCGCTGAATTCCGGGTCATGTCAGCCAGCACACCTGTGGCTGTGTCCACAAAAACGCTGGCATTCAAGGGTGCGCCGTACTCGAACTTCCACACCGGCAAGCGCTTGTTTCGAAAGTCGTAATCGCCGCCAAAGCGCGTGACTAAACTCGCTTTTAGAACAGCCTCGCGCGGAAGGCCCGTGTGGAGCTGCGCAAGTTGATGGGCCATTTCACGATCTCCTTCTTGCCACAACAAACCAGTGTTCGCATTCAGATACATGGCGGGTCCTGTTGGTTGAACACCGTCAAAGCGCGCATTGCGTATGGCTTGTGGACTATCAGGCAGGCCATTCTTTAGAAGAGGCAAAGCAAGGCGATACAACAGCTCGCCATTCTGGTTTGCAACCAGCGATAAACCTGTCACTGGTAAATCTCGAGTCATTTCAGCCCAGCTGGAATGAAGCGGGAAGTGCAATTTTTGCAGGTCAATTTCCGGGCGCATGGTCAGCTTCGATTGCTCCTCAGGCCAACCATGCTGCACCACGTGGTACACACCGCTGAAAGAAAACATCAACACGGGCACCACCAGCACATAGCCCGCCATGCGATGCCAACCTTTGGCCCCTGCTGCACGCACCTTTCGTCGAATCAACACCAGCATGGCCAAACCACTACCAGCCATCGTGAACAGCACACCTACCAGCACAGCGATCAACAACACACGGGGTGTTTCGGCGGCATTGGGCACCCAGCTCCAGGTGTGGAGCCACTGGAACACAGTTTGAACCTGGTGCTTGGTGTTGTCGGAAACAGCCGCCAATGAAGCAGTTTCTGTGTACACATAGGCGTTCAGGCCATCGGCCTGATCAAATTGCACCCGGTACACCGGCAACAAGCGGTTTACCGCTGGGTAGTCATTGGAAAATTTCTCAATGCGTTCCACTTTGGCAATTTCGGCGTAAGGTGTATTCAAATAATGACGGGCCAAAAAAGCTGCATAAACTGGATCGTAATTGGGCAACTCCAGTCCTGTGTTCAAGTCGAAATAGCGCCTGGGTGCAAATTGCGATTCAGTTATTTGTAACAAATTGGCCGATTCCGCCACCACCAACCGAACAAACTGTGCCTGTTCAACCCCAGCTTTTTTCAGGATTTGTTCAAAAGGCAATGCGTCTTGCAGATTCAATACACGTTGGGGTGGCACAAACACCGCCTGTTGCACGCCAAAAGTAGTAAGCCAGGGGTGCAACAAACCCGACACGCCCCACAGCAACATGGCGGCAAAGCCGAACAACGCCAATGCGCGGTGCAGTTTCAACAACTTGATCTTCATGGTGGAATTCACGCTTGCCCAAACAAGCACGAATTATCCGGCAGTGTTTGCAGACAAGGCTGCGACATATCGTCGCAGGGAAACTTATGCGCCACGCACTTTGGTCACCATGTCGATGAAAGCGCGTAACTTCAGTTGCGCTTGCGTGCGTGCTGGAAAGTACAAATACAAACCTGAGGTTTTCGGAATGAACTCGCTCAGCACAGGCTCCAGGCTGCCCTCTGCCAACTCGCGCTCTACCTCGTACTGCGCCACATAGGCCAAACCCAAACCCTGGCGTGCAAAGTTGATCAGGATATCCCGGTTGTTCACCACCACCGGGCTTGGCAAGTCTACAAAAAACTGCCGCTTGCTACGGACAAACTCCCAACGGTGAAAGGTACCGCTGGTCACGAAGCGGTACATGATTGCATCGTGTTGCTGCAAATCCTCAGGCTTTGCAGGTTTGCCATGGCGCTTGAAATATTCCGGGCTGCCCACCACATGAAAAGCCAAATCGGGAGTCAGGCGCACGCCCACCATGTCCTTGTCTACCGATTCGCCCAAGCGAATACCTGCATCATAGCGACCTTCCAGCAAATCGGTCAGGCCTTCATCAATCGTGATGTCCAGTTTCACATCCGGGTACTTCTGGCGGAACTCGGCCACAATAGGCTCGACCAAATAGGTGCAGGCCGATCGTTTCATATTCAGTCGAAGCGTGCCGATCGGCTTTTCCCGAAATTGTCCCAAAGCGGCAATTGCCTCATCAATTTCCTGCGTAGCGGGGTTCAAACGCGAGAACAATGCCTGACCTGCTTCAGTCAAAGCCACTTTGCGGGTAGTCCGCTGAAACAACACCACGCCATGGCGTTCTTCCAGCACCCGAATCGCCTTGCTCACCGCTGTGGGCGTAATGCCCAGCTGCGCGGCCGCCAATGTAAAACTGCTGTGTTCGGCCACGGTTAAAAACACCGGAATGCCATCAAGCAAGTCTTTGTCGAGCACCATTAAAACCCCCCATTGTGAACCAAATGTTAATAACCAATACACCATATCCGCCTTTATCTTGATAATCAAGGGGGCTAGACTGTAGGAATAGGTGCACTGCAACATTTTTTAGAATACCGGAGGTGATGAATGGTTGATTTTGTATTGAACGGCAAAGCCGTCAGTGTGAATGTGGATGGCGACACGCCACTGCTTTGGGTGCTTCGCGACGACCTGGACATGACAGGCACCAAATTTGGTTGCGGCATGGGCCTTTGCGGCGCTTGCACAGCGCATGTCGATGGCGAGCCTGTGCGCAGTTGCTCCACACCAGTATCAACCGTTGCGGGCAAAAAAGTTAGCACCATCGAAGCCATGCAAAACGACAAAGTCGGCTCGGCCGTTCAGGCAGCCTGGCAAAAGCTCGACGTAGTGCAGTGTGGTTACTGCCAGTCAGGGCAAATCATGTCGGCCACTGCTTTGCTGGCCAGCAACCCGAAGCCCACCGACGACGACATTGATGCAGCCATGGCAGGCAATGTGTGCCGCTGTGCCACCTATGTGCGCATTCGCGCGGCCATTCACGAAGCCGCCAAAACATTGGCTTAAGGAGAAATATTCATGAGCATTGTTACCAAGGTTTCTCGTCGCGACTTCTTGAAAGCAGGCGCTGGTTTAACACTCGCGGTCAGCATTCCCTCTGTATTTGCCAACAACAAACTGAAAGCCGGTGGCCCAGGCCTGGCTGGCAGTGCGGTTGAAGCAGGCAACTTCGCCCCCAATGCCTTTGTAACCATTGGCAGCGACAACACAGTTACTGTTATTTCCAAACACCTGGAAATGGGTCAAGGCGTGTACACCGGCCTTGCCACCCTGGTGGCCGAGGAACTGGATGCCGATTGGTCCACAGTCAAAGTGGAAGGCGCAGGCGCCAGTACCAAGCACTACAACAACCTGTTCTGGGGTGCGCAAGGCACTGGCGGCAGTACCGCAATTGCCAATTCATTTGAACAAATGCGCACGGCGGGCGCCACCGCCCGCGCCATGTTGGTAAACGCCGCAGCTGCGCAATGGAAAGTACCTGCCCGTGAAATTACGGTGAGCAACAGTGTTGTGTCACACGCGAAAAGCAATCGCAAGGCCACTTTTGGCGAGTTGGCCGAAGCGGCCAGCGAGCAAACTGTGCCGGGCGAAGTCAATTTGAAAGACCCGAAAGATTTCAAACTGATTGGCAAAACAGCACCCCGCAAAGACAGCACTGCAAAAACCAATGGCACCGCGATGTTTACGCAAGACATGAAATTGCCAGGCATGCTGGTGGCTGTAGTTGCGCACCCGCCCAAGTTTGGCGGCACCGTGAAGAACGTAGACGACAAAGCAGCACGTGCTATTGCAGGTGTATCGGATGTGGTCACCATTCCCAGTGGTGTAGCAGTGCTGGCGACCAATTACTGGACTGCAAAAAAAGGGCGCGACGCACTGAACATTGAATGGGATTTGTCCACGGCTTACAAGGGCAGCAGCGAACAAATTGCCGTCGACTACAACAAGCTGCTGGGCAAACGCGGCACCGTTGTTCGGCAAGATGGTGACACCGAAAGTCAATTCGCGCGCAGCGAACGAACTGTTGAATCCGACTATCACTTCCCTTTTCTTGCGCATGCATCAATGGAGCCTTTGAACTGCCTCATTAAACTGGACAGGGACAGCGCCGAGGTGTGGAACGGCGAACAAATGCAAACTGCCGATCAGGCCGCTGTGGCCGGGGTGTTGGGCCTTGACCCCGAAAAAGTGAAATTGAACATGCTGTATGCTGGCGGCAGCTTTGGCCGCCGAGCCAACCCGCAAGCTGACTACCTGGTTGAAACCGCCCACATTGTGAAAGCCATTGGCGGCAAAGCGCCGGTGAAACTGGTGTGGAGCCGGGAAGACGACATGAAGGGCGGCTACTACCGCCCGGTGTATGCGCACCGCTTGCGGGCAGCCTTGGGCAAAAATGGTTTGCCGGTGGCCTGGGAAAACCGCATTGTGGGCCAGTCCATTGCGAAGGGATCGCCCTTCGAAGGCTTCCTGGTGAAAGACGGTGTGGATGCCACTTCTGTGGAAGGTTCATCCAATCTTCCTTACCAAATTCCGAACATGCTGGTGGATTTACACACCACCAATGAACAGGTTCGCGTACCCATTCAGTGGTGGCGTGCAGTGGGTTCCACCCACACCGCCTATGCCACCGAAGTATTTGTTGATGAACTGGCCGTTCAAGCCAAACAAGACCCGGTTAAATATCGGGCCACCCTGTTGACCAAGCACCCCCGCCACGCAGGTGTACTGAAACTGGTGGCTGAAAAAGCCGGTTGGAACAAGCCGCTTGCGCCTGCAGGTGACGGTGCCAAACGCGGACGCGGCATTGCTGTGCATGAATCATTCAATAGTTTTGTGGCACAGGTTGTTGAAGTAACCGTTCAGAAAGACGGGAACTTCAAGGTAGACCGCGTGGTGTGCGCAGTAGACTGCGGCGTGGTGGTAAACCCCGACGTGGTGAAAGCGCAAATGGAGGGCGGAATTGGGTTTGCCCTGGCCGCTGCACTGACTGGTGAAATCACCTTGAAAGACGGCGAAGTTCAGCAGTCGAACTACCACGACTACCCAGTGTTGCGCATCAACGAAATGCCCAAGGTCGAAGTGCACATGGTTCAGTCTGGTGAAAAGCCAACCGGTGTGGGCGAACCCGGGGTTCCACCATTGGCACCGGCATTGGCCAACGCCTTGTTCAATGCAACCGGCAAGCGCATTCGCAAACTGCCGATTGGTGAACAACTGAAAGCGTAAAGGAGCAGCAACATGGAAAGTCTTGATCTTGAAGTGTTGCAGCGCGCGCACCAGTGGCTGGAAAATGGCCACCGCGTGATGCTGGCCACAGTGGTGCG
Organism: Limnobacter sp. UBA7229; assembly: GCF_002473065.1. Taxonomy (NCBI): domain Bacteria; kingdom Pseudomonadati; phylum Pseudomonadota; class Betaproteobacteria; order Burkholderiales; family Burkholderiaceae; genus Limnobacter; species Limnobacter sp. UBA7229. The sequence goes on from NZ_DKTN01000005.1 coordinate 22,926, forward strand.
CACCTGGGGCTCTTCCCCCAGGCCACCGGGCTCGTTGCTGGCGTTGCGCGACGACGGCCATGCCCTGGGCAGCGTATCCGGTGGTTGTATTGAAGACGATTTGATTGACCGCCTGTTGAACAAGGACGGCTTCCCGTTACAGCCCCAACTGGTGAGTTATGGTGTGGGTGCAGAGCAGGCCCGGCGCTTCGGCTTGCCCTGTGGCGGCACCATGGAGCTTGTGCTTGAACCCCTGGCTGCAGCCAATGAATTGACCGATTTGTTGAACGCATTGAAAGCCGGAAAACTGGTGCAGCGCAGCCTGAACATAAAAACAGGCGAGCGCAAACTGGAGCCCACCCACCCGGAACAAGGCCTGGTGTTTGATGGCACCACCCTGATCAGTGTATTTGGCCCACGCTACCGTTTGTTGCTGATTGGTGCAGGCCAACTTAGCCAGCAACTGGCGCGCATGGCCGTGGCACTCGACTTTGCTGTCACCGTGTGCGACCCACGTGAGGAATACGCCGATGAATGGAATGAGCCGGGCTCCACGTTGACACGTGAGATGCCCGACGATGTGGTGCTTGCGATGAAACCCGACGCACGCATGGCCGTGATTGCATTGACCCATGACCCCAAGCTGGATGACCTTGCCTTGATGGAAGCCCTGCAAAGCCCTGCATTTTATGTGGCAGCGCTGGGTTCGCGCCGCAACAACGAAACCCGCCGAGCCCGCCTGCTGGAGTTCGGCGTAAGCGAGGAACAGGCGGCAACCTTGCGCGGTCCCGCGGGTATTTATATTGGCAGCCGTACACCGGCTGAAATCGCTGTTTCAATTGCCGCCGAACTGGTGGCCATGAAAAACGGCGTTGCCGGCGACAAGGTGTTGAACGTGGCACAAGCCAAAGCTGCGCTTGAAGTGGCTGCTGACACCTTGAGCGCCTGCGCAAAATGAAAAAGCCCAGGCCATGATTCAGGGTATTTTGCTGGCCGCAGGCCAGGGCCAGCGCTTTGACCCCAGCGGAGAAAAGGACAAGCTGCTGCAACTTCGTCCCGATTCTGGCAAGCCTGTGTTGTGGCACAGCGGCAGCACCATGTGCAAGGTGCTGCCTGGCACGCTGGCTGTGATTCAAGGCCACCAACCCAAGCGTGTGCACTGCTTGTTCGATGCAGGCTGCGAAGTGTTGATCAGCCCCGAAGCACAACACGGCATGGGCAGCGCCTTGGCTGCGGCAGTGAGGCATTGCCTTGAGAGAAAGCCTGGCACCACCGGATTTGTGATTTCACTGGGAGACATGCCTTGGGTGCCCGTTGAAGCTGTTGCACGGGTGCATGCTGAACTCTTGAAAGTGAGTACACAAGAGTTGCATGCTGTGGCGCCATACTTTCAAGGCAAGCGCGGGCACCCAGTGGGGCTGACGCGTGCATGGGCAGGTTCTCTGATTGCTTTGCAAGGTGACGTGGGTGCAAAACATTTGCTGCGCGGTGCAAAAATGATTGCAATTGATTGGCCAAGCGCCGATGTGTTGCAAGACGTGGATGTGCCAGAGGACCTCGCGTAGAATCAGGTTCTTCCTTCAAGGTAAGCGCAGTACGCCCATGTTCAACTTTACCCTTCTCGCCACTACCACTCTGCTTGCACTGTCCGTGTCGGGCTGCGCCATGGTTAGCGTGGGGTCAGTCAGCTCGGAAGATTACCTGTCAGCGCGCCGGGGCGATGTGCTCACCACCGGCCAACTCAGCGCATCCGCGCGTACAGCCCTTCAGGTGGTTGGCACCAACGAGGGGCGTTGCAACACCAATATTTCTGAATGCAGAAAATTGCTGATTGCCTCCATCGGCATAAGCGATGAACAACGCCTTTCCACCATTTCCGAACTGTGGCTGCAGGAAGCCCTGCAAAACGAAGAAGCGCAGAAACTGGAGCCAGCCAACGACGCGTTGAAAGCCGCCACCCTTTCCGCCTACCTTGAAAGTGCAAAGCACGCCTACGCTTACCTGTTTTTCACCGGCAGAACGCCCGACCTGCGCGCACTGGAAGACCGGCAAGCCCAAGTGCGCGACTACTACAATTTTTCAACCCAGCAGGCTGTGGTGGGTTTGTTCAACCGTTACCGCGATCAACTGGAGCAGTCTGTTTCGCAGGAAAAAACTTACCTGCTCGACTTTGCCCCCTGGCAAGTTAGCGGCAACACCGCGGGCATCAGCTTAAGCCACAAGGGCCAATTGCCCAATGAACTGCTTGCGGCGTCATCACTCACCTTCAAGGGTTTGCGCAATCAGTACCGCCGAGACGGTTTGGGTGCTGAATTGGTGGCCGTATTTGCCGACAGCGTGGTGAAACGGGAAGACGAGAACAAGCCTTGGAGCGAAACACCCTTCCCTTCTGTCACCGTGATGTTGCACTTTCCTGGCAACAGTGTTGAATCGGTGCTGGAGGGCAAACGTGTAGAACTACAGGGTTTTGATCCTCACCGGAATTCGAGTGTAGATGTTCGCGGCATACGTGTTCCCTTGGCTGCCAATTTCACGTCAGGCTATGGGCTGTGGCTTGCCCGCTCAGGCTTTGCGCAAGAAAGTTTGCTGTCGCTGATTGGTCGCAGTGAAACACTGGACAAACCCCGCATCTATTTGATGCAACCATTCGACCCCAACCGCCGTGTCATCTTGATGCTGCATGGCCTGGCCAGCAGCCCGGAGGCCTGGGTGAATGTGGCCAATGAAGTGTTGGGCGACGAAGAGCTTCGCCAGAATTTTCAGATTTGGCAGGTGTACTACCCCACCAATTTGCCGCTGCCATTCAACAACCGCGAGATTCGTGAAGCAGTGAATGCCACGTTAAAAAACTTTGATCCGCAAGGCAAGCGAAGGGCCTCCACAGAAATGGTGCTCATTGGCCACAGCATGGGTGGCGTGTTGGCACGGCTGATGGTGTCGAATTCGGGCGACCAATTGTGGGAATCGGTGCTGGACCGATACAACATTTCAGAACAGCGCGAAGAAAGACTGCGCCAGAAAATTGAGCCCTTCGTGATATTCGATGCCATGCCGCAACCCACGCGCGCCATTTTCATTGCAGCTCCGCACCGCGGAACCCCCTACGCAGAAAATCGTTTTGCGCGTTTTGTGTCGGGGCTTATTCGCTTGCCGGCCACCGTACTAAGCCGGGTGACTGAGATTGGTCAGCTGTTGGTCAACCCCAATGAAGCATCGAATGAACCCTTGGTGGACTCTTTCAACAGCATCAAGAACCTCAGTGACCAAGACCCGTTCGTGCGGGAGTCCTCCAAATTACCGATCTCGAGCAAGGTGACCTACCACTCCATCATGGGCAACGACACACCCGGCGTTATTCTTGAGGCCAGCAGCGATGGTGTGGTGCCCTATGCAAGCGCAAAACTGGAGGGTGCAGCCTCAGAACTGGTGGTGAACTCCTGGCACAGCGTGCAGGAAACGCCCGAGGCCATTGTTGAAGTGCGCCGAATTCTTCACGAGCACCTGAACCGGCTACAAGAAAGCCAACGTTAATGCGTGGCTGCTTTCACTGGCAGCCAGCGACCGTCCTGCAACACCACCTCGTAGCGCGCCCAGCGCTTGAAGGCCTCAACATTGCTCAAACCGGTTTCATACAAATCGGCACCGGCCACATTTTTGTAAATCACTTGTTGCCCGGCCTCGCCCTTGTAAGGCGTGGTTAATGACATGTCCAGCAACTCGCGCACACACCAGCGATAACCCACTTGGCCGTTGCTGTAAAAGGCGCCCACTGTCAGGGTTTGGGGGTGAGTGCTTTGCTCATCGGCATGCTTGGTGGCATATTCGAACAGCTCGGCCAATACGTCTGCGCTCACGTCCACATAGGAATCCATGCGGGCAATGGCAGCTGCAAAATCCTCGTGGGTAAGGCTGGCCCCGGTTTCCGACAAGGCTTCGACCCGCTTTTTCTGCTTGCGCGCAAAATGGTTGGGGTAGCGCCGCCAGGCAAACAGCGCATTAAAACTGACTGCCACAAACAAAATAGCCAGGGTGTTTAACAACACCGGGTTGATCATGTACCAATAACCAAGGTTTGAAATGGATTCACCGCCCAACGCGGCGGTTAGCGCCGTGGCCCCGCCCGGCGGGTGAATGCAATTGGCCCAGTACATCACGCCCACCGCCAAACCCACCGCCAAAGCCGCAGCCAAATAAGTGTGCGGAATGTAACGCGCACAGGTAACGCCAATGAGTGCCGACACGAAATGCCCACCCATCAGCGCCCAAGGCTGCGACAAGGTGCCGTGCGGCACAGCAAACAACAAAACCGCTGTTGCACCCATGGATGCGACCACCATAATTGCATCGGTGCCCTGGACCACAAAACTGGACACCCAACACACCATCAAGATTCCCAAAAAGGCACCCAGGCCAGAAATGGCTTTCTCGCGGGGACTGGTGGAATTGGATTCGAAGCCAAGAATCGACCTCGACACCGACAGGGCTCGCAAAGCCCGGATGGAGAGTTTCATGTTTGGAATCAACAGGTTTGTTTGAAACGAGCCCATGATGATACGCCTGTAAAACACCGGGTAGCACCAAGTTGGTGCAGTTCAGGCCAATCCATTTCAAGCCACATTTACTGAAGCAACTCGCCTTATACTTCGCACTTGCCCATTCCTTCTGCCTGCCCTGTGCGCAATTCCACCATCGACCTGCTGAAAGCCCTGGCATCACAAATTATTGTGGTTCACCACCTGTTGTTGTACACACCCATGTCGCCGGTGCTGCAAGCCAAGTGGCCCGGTCTGCTGGGTTTGATCGCCGATGAGGGGCGCTATGTGGTGCAAATTTTTCTGGTGATTGGTGGCTTTTTGGCGGCGCAGTCCATGTTCAGCTTGCTGGGTAAGGCACGCAATGTGGAAGTTTGGCCCTTGTTCAAAAAACGCTTTTTGCGCCTGGTCAAACCCTTTTGGGTGGCCATTGCGTTGGCTGTGCTGTTGAGCTGGTTGGGCGGCAAAATTGCGATACACCCGGAAGTATCGGATTTGCCAGGTTTTACCCAACTGCTGGCCCATGCATTTTTGTTGCACGACATTGTAGAAGTGGAGGCGTTGTCGGCCGGGGTTTGGTATGTGGCGATCGACCTGCAACTTTACGCAGTGTTGGTGTTGATGGCGTGGGCAAGCCAAAAAACCGGCGGGCTGAAATTGCTTGAACCCCAGCAGGGATTGTTGCTGCTGGCAATTGCCATGACCATCGCCTCTTTGTTGGTGTGGAACACAAATGCTGAACACGACGAATGGGCGTGGTATTTTTTCGGCGCCTACGGCTTGGGCGTTGCCTCCCATTGGGCTCAACGTGAAGGCAAAGTGATTTGGGTCAGCTTGCTGATTGCGGGCATGCTGGGCATTGCACTGTGGATTGAATGGCGCGAACGTTTGTTGCTGACGGGTGTAACAGCTTTGCTGTTAATGAACAGTGCGCGTATTGAAAGCTTGGTCAGTGTGATTGTTCAAGGCCCAGTGCGCCGGCTGGGCGATATTTCATACTCGGTTTTTCTGATTCACTACGGCATTGCCGTGTTTGCAAGTTCAGTGGTGATTGCCTTGGGCTTGAGCAGTTTTGCAGAAATGTTGGTCGCGTTTTTGGTGACCTGGGTGCTCAGTGTTGCGGCGGGGTGGGTGTTGTATTGGGGGATTGAGAAGTAAGGTTGTTCTCCCACCTAGGGTGCGCCCTTCTCCAATAAAATTCATTTGACAGGCAAAACTCCTTACTCTAAAGTAAGGAAATTATAGCAAGGGATATATCAATCATGGCTACAGCTTCAGTAACATCCAAAGGGCAAATTACAATTCCCGCTGGGGTGCGCGCTGCGCTTGGGCTGGAAACCGGCAGCAGGGTTGAATTTGTTGAAACAGAAAAGGGAAAGTTTGCAATTGTTGCAGCAACAAATTCCGTGCACGCTCTCAAAGGCATGTTGCGCAAACCGCTATCACCTGTAAGCATCGAAGATATGAACGTGGCGATTGCCAAACAAGGGGCCAAAGCGCGATGATCGGCCTTGATAGCAACGTACTGGTCCGCTATATCGCCCAAGATGACCCCAAACAATCTCCCATCGCTACCAAACTGATTACATCGCTTACAACAGAAAACCCTGGGTTTATTTCTCAAGTTTCACTGGTTGAATTGGTGTGGGTTATGCAAAGCTGCTACAAAGCAAGCAAACCTGAAGTAGTGGCAATTCTTGAAACCTTGTTGAGCACACGCGAACTGCTTGTTGAAAATACGGAAATAGCAATTAAAGCACTGAAAATTTTCGAAACATCAAAAGCAGACTTTTCTGATTGCCTAATCGAGCGAACTGCAAACAAAGCCGGGTGCCTGCACTGTGTTAGCTTCGACACCCATGCCATCAAGACGGCAGGATTTAAACCTGTTTGATTTAAAACTAACCCCGCTGCGCCTTCAACATGGCCTGCTGCGCCCGCCCAGCCATTTCCGTGCTGAACTGGTCAAGAATCCAGTGCAGGGTTTGAATGGTGAGCGCTGTGCCGCTGATCGGTGCACGCCCCAGAAAATCAAGCATGGAATTCACAATGGTGAACACATCCTCAGCCAGTAGCTTGCTGGCGTTTGCGGCTTTCACCAGCACTTCTGAAAGCAGATCTGCCGCTGTAACGGCAAGGCTTAATCCACCCTGCACGGTGACCAGGTAGGCGTATCCCATTGAGCGCAACACCTGCTCTGTCAGCTTGCCCACCAGGTCGAGCAGCTTGGCATTGAACATGCCACCGCCACCCAGTTTCGCAAACTCTCGGGACAAATCGGTGTATTGCGACAAGCCATGCGGCATCGGAGAAAAATCGCTCCAACTGCTGCTATAGGCCATTTTGGAATAACCGCTGTGCAACAGGTGCGCATCAATGCCCACCTTTTCGCCATGCCGTATCAATAATTCAGAAGACCCGCGCGAGGCGTGCATGTAAGGAAACAAGGGCACCATGGGCACTGGGTCGCAGGGGTTGGCAATACGCCTAATTTGCCCCGGTGCAATTTGCTTGGTGATGTCTTGCGCATAGCTAACAATACCCACACGCGGTGCGCCGATGGTGTACAGGCATACATTGAAACCTGCATCACGCAGCATGCAGGCATTCAAATTGGCCAATGCCCCGCCCAGGCTATGGCCCATGCAGTGAATGGTACTTGGCCGCTTTGCACCACTTTGCGATACAAAATTCACCAACTGGCTTTGATAGCTTTTGAAGGTTTTTAGAAACCCACGGTGAACCACATTGCCGCGCGGGCCGATGCCATAGCCGATGTTTGCGTTGGTTGCCAAATCGAATTTGTTGTGCTGAAAATTGGTACCGCGTGTGACAAGAACCAGCTCGTTTGCGCGGCTGCCGGTGCCGTGTGCGACGAAGCCGAAACCGCTGAGCAGGTCGATGTTGAAGAGGCCGGATCGGCCGGCGAGTGTACCAAATCCATCTGATTGAATTGGAAGTTTTCGGGACTTAGCCACTTGAATTAGTTCGTCTGAACTCAAGGTTGATATGTGCGCTACTGACTTGCCGGGATTCGCCCCTTTTAGATTGCGAAAAACGGAATCGGCTTCGTATGCAAAACCCGAAAGTGCATGAACGTAGTTTGGTTGTAAAAGTAGATTAGTCATATTTAAGGCTTTTCCTTTCTTCGGATTCTTCTACTTCACAGTTAATAATTGGCAACCTACCGTTGAATAACTCCTTGTTTTTCAGATCGCATTTCATACGTATGTAGGGAAGTCCCGTCTCAACGTTTTCCTGATATGAGTTTTTCGATGTGGCATAGGCCATGTAGTCTTTGCCATCAATTGGAATGAAAATTCGAAGGCTTATATTAGGTACGTGAAACAGCTTTGCCAAAAAACCAAAATCTGCCGCACCGCGTACTTCGGGAAACTGAAAACGACCATTCTTATCCGTAGAGGTAATTGCCGTACGTGGCTCAGACTCCATATTCCAACTGATAATTCGCTTCACTTTCAGCCCTGTCACTGGTTTTCCATGGTCGAGTATTTGCCCTTCTACAGCCGAGGATAAATTCAGGTTGTCTTGCCACACGGCATGAGCTCCTAGAGAGAAAGAGAGAAGAAAGGTGGTGCAGGCATAAAACAGCCATCTACCTAGGTTTGGTCGCATAGGGTTGTGATGCGTTTTGATGGAAAGCGAACACACTATCAGACCTGTAAGGCCACTCAAAAAATCACTTATTCGGGTAGCTCTAATTGATTAGGCGGTTCAACCTTGCAGTCGATGATCTCGCTGATCTTCCGAATCGAATCACTTACTCGCCATTTGGTGGCGAATAACCAAGATTTATTTTTCATCCTGTTCATGCGATGCTTTGTAAATACCTGACATAGTTAATTTAAAGAAATCATGTGCGATGTGCGGATAAATGGATATCGCCGTTATTGTTTGATAAATCAAGTTAGCCATCAAGACAGTTGAGCCACTCATGAGCGATCAAGATAAGCCAGAAATTCACGAAGAGCCGGCGGCAATTCCTTTTTCGGAATTCCTCGAAAGCGTGCCGCCTGGCACTTTGACGAACATTACTGACCTTACCAAAACGAGGCACTACCAAGGTGGCGGGGTTGCCGGTTACGTCCTATTTACTCCTGAAATTCAGTTGCACTGCCCAAGCGATTCATGCAATGGCATTCGCTTCTTCCGACGTACAAATTCTTCGGTGCCGGACATTCCCGATGACACCTTCCACTTCCTCTATCTCTCATACGTCTGCTCAAACTGCCGTAAAACTGAAAAAACATTCTCCCTTGCAGCGCAAAGGGATGTTAAAGCGATATCAGGTAAGTGCTATAAGTTTGGAGAGCTTCCAGAATATGGGCCACCGACAGCTGCAAGACTTATCAAGCTCATTGGCCCTGACCGTGAGCTATTTCTAAAAGGTCGTCGATGTGAAAACCAAGGTCTCGGAATTGGGGCTTTTGTCTATTACAGACGAGTTGTAGAAGAGCAAAAGAACAGAATCCTCGATGAAGTCATAAAGGTTTCACAGAAAGTCGGCGCTCCTGCGGAAGCGATTAAGACGCTAGAGGCAGCAAAAGTTGAAACCCAATTTAGCAAAGCACTAGCAAACGTAAAGGACGCCATCCCCCAAGCACTTCTTATTAACGGCCACAACCCACTTACATTGCTGCATTCAGCACTCAGTGACGGTTTGCATCTGAGAAGCGATGAGCATTGCCTAGAAATCGCCAGCAGCATTCGCGTGATACTTGCCGAACTGTCAGAGCGACTGGCACAGGCACTTAAAGACGAGGCAGAACTTAATAAGGCGCTGTCTCGGCTGATGGCAAAGAAATGAAGGCTAACCCACCGCTCCAGTGGGACGCTATGCCGGCAAGCCGGCTCCGCGCCCTTGAGCTAGCACGTTATGCACCAGCAACCCGTTCTACGGAGTAAACGAAGTGAGTATGCGATTTTTATACGTCATGGATCCCATGTGTGCCTGGTGTTATGGGTTTCAACCGGAGTTGGATCGGTTTCTAGAACAGTACCCTTCAGTGGAGGTGGACTGGATAATGGGAGGGTTAGCGCCTGATACCAAAGAACCCATGAGCGAAAACCTGAAAGAAGCGATCTCTTCCTATTGGCATCAAATAGAAAAGGTTTCTCAAGTAACGTTTAATCACAGTTATTGGGAACGGAACACACCTTATCGTTCAACATACCAAGCTTGTAGAGCAGTGATAGCAGCTGAGAAGTTAGCTGCCAGAAGCTCACCAAATATGGCAAAAGCGATTCAATCGGCTTATTACCGTGAGGCCAGGAACCCGTCTTTAGATGAAACGCTGATTGATTGCGCTGGCACCATAGGGTTGTGCGAGGAGCAGTTTTTAACTGTCCTTCACGCCAAAGAAACTGAACTTGAGTTTCAAAAACATTTGGCAATTACACGTCAACTTGAAGTTAGTGGGTTTCCCGCCCTCTTCTACATTAACAAAGAGAATCAGGCTTATCCTCTAACTCACGGTTTTTGCAAAGCTGAAGCGCTTTTTGAACGTTTCAGGGATTGAGCTATTTGCGTGCGAAAGCAAGAAGTGGCGAGATGTCGCCTTGGTCGGCTGCTCGCAGGGCGGCCAGATATTCGGCCCGCATTTCGCTCTGGCTCACAAGGGAAGCATGTCCACCGCTGCCCCAAGTAAAAGGTTTCAAGCCCATTTTCTGAAGTAAAAGATCGGCGATCAAACGACAGCATCTCCCATTGCCGTTCGGAAACGGGTGGATGAGCACAAGCTGGTGGTGAAATCGTGCTGCCAGCTCATCCGGGTGCATGGCATTGTGTTCGATCTGATACTTGGTGTTCTCCAGCAAGTTCCGGACGCGCATAGAAACCTGGCGCCAATCGCAACCGATATTCTTGTCGCTCTTGCGGTACGTTCCAGCCCATGTCCATGTATCGCTGAACATCTGCTTGTGCAGCTTGCGCAGGAACACATCATCCAGAACATCCTGCTTGAGCTGGCGCTGGCCCACCGGGCACCCTTGATGATATTAAGCTGCTCCCATTCATTGAGCTCACCCTGCGTCGAGATGTGCTTGGGCTTCAGGCCCTCTTTTTCATCCGGATCAAGCGGGGTCTGCCCGGGCTGGTATGTGAACTCCATCACCACAACTCGCGCCAGTTGCCGTCAAGCAGCTCTTTTGCAATCAGCTCTAATTGAGCCTGCTGCGCTTTTGTACCAACGGCTTGATCCTCAAGCGACATGGTATGCGCCACGGGTTGCATGTGCCTTCTAGCCACGGTATTGGCTTGCTCCTTCAGCTTGGCCTCTAGGGGTATTTTCGGCACGAGAACATAGTGCAGTTCGCAGTCGAGTGCAGCGGCAACCTTGCGCAGAGAGGCTAGCGAGATGCTATCGTCGGCCTCACTTTTCTCTAGCTTATGCACCGTGGAGTTTCTTACATTGAGGCGCTGAGCGAGCGATACAGCAGTCATGCCAAGAGCCTCCCGAATGGCCTGTATCCAACCGCAGGACGGCCGCGGCGGGAAGGTTTTCTTAAGCAAAGGTTTTAATTGCTTGTCGGCCTGGCGCAATTGCAGCCAGCGGTAGGACTTGTCCATAAACTTATCCCTGTAGGGCGAGAAATAAGCCTACAGTGTATCCTTACAGGGATAAAAATAAAACATATTAATATCCCTACAGGGCTATTTTTATTAACATCAAATAGCCATATAGGGATATTTCTTCGATTGGGAATTTAGCAAAAACTCGATAACCTTCCCGCCAATCTGTTCACTAAATTGGCGGAGGAAGTAGCCCGCAACCAAAGCCTACTTCTCCACAAACGCCCGCTCAATCACATAATCCCCGCGCTCGCCCTGCCTGGGGCTAATCTTTAAGCCCTTTGCATCCAGCAATTTGCAGGTGTCTTCCAGCATGCTGGGGCTGCCGCAAATCATGGCGCGGTCGTGGGCTGCGTCCAGCGCAGGCAGGCCCAAATCTTCAAACAACTTGCCGCTGTGCATCAGGTCGGTCAGGCGGCCGCGGTTGCGGTAGGGTTCGCGGGTTACGGTGGGGTAATACAGCAAGCGGCCTTGCACCAGTTCGCCAATGTATTCCTGCTTGGGCAGTTCTTCGCGAATGTAATCGGAATAGGCCAATTCGCTCACGGTGCGCACGCCGTGTACCAGCACCACTTTGTCGAATCGCTCGTAGGTGTCGGGGTCGCGAATAATGCTCATGAAGGGTGCAAGGCCGGTGCCGGTGGCCAGCAGGTACAGGTTTCGCCCGTCGTTCAAATCGTCGATCACCAAGGTGCCCACTGGCTTTTGGCCCACAATCAATTGGTCGCCAGGCTTTAAGTGTTGCAAACGGGAAGTCAGCGGACCATCGGGCACTTTGATGCTTAAAAACTCAAGGTGTTCTTCGTAGTTGGCGCTGGCAATGCTGTAAGCGCGCAGCAGCGGTTTGCCTTCGGCCTGCAAACCGATCATCACGAAGTGCCCATTGTGAAAACGCAAGCCGGGGCTGCGGGTTGTTTTGAAGCTGAACAGCGATTCATTCCAGTGGTGCACTTCCAGCACGGTTTCAAATGCCAAATTGCTCATCATGCAACTCCAAGTTCTCGCAGGTAGGCCCAGGGGAAAATTCCGCGCTCGTGGCCATCTGCAAATTTAAAGTTCAGGGCGTGTTCGCCCACCATTTCAATGTTAGTAATTGCGCTGCCCAGCACCACGGCTTGCCCTGCGCGCTGCGCAGCCACGCATTCTGCACACTTGCAATGGGTGCGCAGCAAACCGTGTGGCAATTCGCTCACCGCGCCGTCGGCCCATTCAATGCGCAGAAGTTGCGAGGCGCGTTGGTCTGTAACCGCAACGGGTTGGATTGATGCGCTGTTCATCGCAACGTCTCCATGCCTTCCTCGCCCAGGTGCCAGCTTTGGCCCATGGTGGCGGGGTCAATTTCGCCACCCATGGCAGCCAGGCTTTCTTCGCGAATGAGGCTTTTCAGTTGGCGGTGCAAGGCTGTGAACACTGGCGACGCGGTCATGGCAGCCGAACGTGGTCGAGGCAAATCGATGGGAATTTCCGCCTTGATTTTTCCGGGACGGGCGGTCATCACATACACACGATCGGACAGAAAAATGGCTTCTTCAATATCGTGCGTAATAAACAGCACAGAGATTTTCCATTGCTGCCACATGTGGGTGAGTATTTCCTGCATCACTACGCGGGTTTGGGAATCGAGTGCACCGAAGGGTTCGTCCATCAGCAACACGCGCGGGCCAGTAGCCAGTGCGCGCACAATGCCCACGCGTTGTTTCATGCCACCGGAAAGCTGATCGGGGTAATGATTTTCAAAAGGCAGCAAACCAGCCAAACCCAACAAGGTGCGCGCTTTTCCTTCGCGCTCATGACGGGCCATGCCTTGCAGCTTCAAACCAAACTCCACGTTCTCGCGCACCTTCAGCCACGGAAAAAGTGAGTACTGTTGAAACACCACACCGCGTTCGGCACTGGGGCCATGAATGGCCTGTCCGTCCATCGTAACCACACCGTCGCTGGGTTTCAGAAACCCGGCCACAATGTTCAACAGCGTACTTTTGCCGCAACCCGAGGGGCCAACCACCGAGACAAATTCACCGGGCTGCACATTCAGGGAAACATCTTGCACAGCCGCGAAACGCGCACCGTTTTGAATGAAGTTCACCTGCACATTGCTCAGTTCAATACAGCCCTCGGGCTTTTTCACAGTGCTGTTCATTTTCCACCTCCGGGCCCGGCAATGTGTTGCCAAGGCATGAGCAAACGGGCCAGGAGCAAAATGCCGCCACTGCACAACAAGCCCAACACGCCAATCACGATCATGCCCAGCACAATGTTGGGGTACTCAATAAGCGAGTACGCTTCCCAAGTGAAGTAGCCCACACCGAACTGGCCTGAAATCATTTCCGCTGCAATCAGCGACACCCAGGCCACACCCATGCCCACCGCCAAACCGGTGAATACATTGGGTAGGGCTGCGGGCAGTATCACTTTGCTTAGCATGGTGAATTCATTGGCACCCAAACTTTTCGCAGCGCGCAGCAGCACAGGGTCAACGCCCTTTACACCCGCCATGGTGTTGATCAAGATCGGGAAAAATGCGCCGATGAAGGTGATGAAAATAATGCTGCTTTCTGTGGTGGGCCACAGCATGATTGAAATGGGCACCCAGGCAATCGCCGGAATTGGACGCAGCACTTCAAGCGCGGGAAACATCAAACCCCGCACCACTGCGAAGCGGCCGCACAGCAAGCCCAAGGTGACCCCCAGGGCTGTGGCCATGGCAAAACCCTGCATAATGCGCACCACGCTTTTCCAGATGTTGGTTTGGAAACGCTGGTTTTGCATCAACTCGACCATGTTGGTGAACACCTCACCTGGCGTGGGAATGTTGTTGAAGCGAATGTAAAAATCGAGCTTGTACAAGGTGGCCACATACCAGAAGGCCACCAATGCGCCGATCGACAAAAACGTCATCAACGCAGCCAGGCTGTGCTTTTTTGCACTGATCAACAACAACTCACGGGCAGGCAGTTTTTCAGCCACCTCGGGTTTGGCCCGAGCTACAACTTTGGCCGCACCACTCGGTGAATCCACAGCTTGCAAAGCAGGTTCTTTCGCCCCGGGGGCGAGGGTGCTGGCTTTCACCACCGGGGCATACGGCTTCGCAGCCGCAGGCATTTGAATTTCAAGAGGTCGCGACATGGTTTATTTCCCCACTACAGCAAGTGCAAGCGCATCGTCATACAGGCCTACCTTGCCGCCGTTCTTCGCAGCAAAGGCCTCTGCGTCTTTCTTCAACAGGAAGGGCACAATCTCGGGAGTTTTCGCGCGGGCTTTCAGCGAGTAAAACGCTTTGTCGGCAAACACCTTGATCTTCATGCTTTGGTCGTACACATAGGCCACGCCAATTTTTTTACCCTCGCCTTGGGCTTTCTTGATGGCAGCCAGCGTGCAATTGGCCGACTTGTAAGCAGTGATTGCGCCGCCTTCAATCCATACTTCACCAGCTTGGCGTGACTCGGTAATCTTGCCGCCGCACAGCGGGTCGGTGCCGCTAATTTCATAGTTGGTGGTGCTGGCTTTTTGTTTGGCGTAGTCCAGGCCCAGTTCCTTGAAGGCTTGCTTTACATAGGTTTCATCAACCCATGCATCTGCGTCGAAGTCTTTCACTCGGCCCATGCGTTTCAGCACACCGTGGTCGTATTTCACGGTTTCAACCCACTTGGGCTTGATGGTGGGGTCCAAAGTGTGCACACCGCCTGGGCCTAAAAACATGTAAGCCACTTCTTTCTCAATGCGGGTCCATTCTTCAATTTTTGCGGCAGCCTGCACCGGGTTTTTGCGCACCCAGTCGTTGGCTTCCATCAATGCTTTGATGTAGGCCACCACAAACTCGGGGTACTTTTTGGCGAAGTCTTCGCGCACCACCACGCCGTGAAACGTGGGCACTTTGGTTTCAGCACCATCGAAAATTTTGCGGGCAAAACCACGGTAAGGAAGAAGCTCGGCAAACGGTACAAAGTCAGCATGGCCATCAATGCGCTTTTCTTGCAAGCTGGAGGTGCCCACTTCCGGACTTTGGCTGGAAAGCTCGAAGTCTTCGGCAGTCCAGCCACGGTCTTCGAGCGCTTTGAGCAACATACCATGTGCTGCCGACCCAAAAGGCACGGAGAGTTTTTTGCCTTTCAGGTCAGCCAGCTCATAGTAAGGGGAGTCTTTGTGCACCACCACGCCATTGCCCGCACCTTCCGCGTTGTAAGCAATCAGCGCAATCAGGCGGCTTTTGGTTTCATTGCCGTTTTGAAACGTGGCACCGTTCACCAGCAGCGGGTAGTCGCCCATCATGCCGATTTGCAAAGTGTTGGCCACCATGCCGTTGGTCACGGGTGGGCCAGAAGTGAAGTTTTGCCATTCAATCTTGAACTGAATGTCTTTGAAACGTGGCACCTTGGCCAGGTGCTTTTCAATCAAGCCGAGTTCTTTCAATACAACACCGCCAGTTACTGTGTTGGTGGTGGTGTTCTGTGTACCAATTCCCACCGTGACCACTTCGGCCAATGCTGGAAATGAAAGTGTGCAGGCCACCAGCGCGCTGGCTGCGCGAATGCCGATGAACCTGCCAACTACCTTGCCCTGTGCTGCGATTCCTTTGAAGATTCCCGTGTTCATGTCAACAATCCTTTTCAATAGACTCGTTTCAAAATTGGTGCCAGGTGGTTGGCTGTATTTGACAGTCGGAATATTTGAATGCTCTCGGGCTTAGGCCTTGTCTGTGCAGGCTTCCTCCAGGTACTGCTTTTTGTTCGTGATATCAACCCAGGCGTCAGCGTCTTCCAGCGGCTCTTTGGCGCTGTCAATCACCGGCCACAGCTGAGCCAGCCTTGCATTGATTTCAATGAATTCCTGCTGGTCCGCTGGAACATTGCCTTCTTCGTAAATTGCACTGGCTGGGCATTCAGGAATGCACACACCACAATCGATACAGCCTTCAGGATTAATCACGAGGAAGTTCGGCCCCTCGTGAAAGCAATCCACCGGGCACACCGACACGCAGTCGGTGTATTTGCATTTAATACAGGCTTGCGTCACCACGAATGTCATGGCAAATCCCCTTAGCTGTGTTTCAGCGTGATGTTGGTCAGTGCCAGGCGGGCCAGTTTTCGCACATCCGGGTCGTTGTCTTCCAGCGCTTTTTCAAGTGCGGGAATGGCCCGTTTGTCACCAATTTCACCCAAGGCAATGGCCGCCTCTTTTCTCAAATTGCTCACGGTGTCGTTCATGGCTTCCACCAGTGCAGGAAGCGCAGGCAAAGCCTTCATGACACCCAAGGCACGCGCTGCTT
Organism: Limnobacter sp. UBA7229; assembly: GCF_002473065.1. NCBI lineage: Bacteria > Pseudomonadati > Pseudomonadota > Betaproteobacteria > Burkholderiales > Burkholderiaceae > Limnobacter > Limnobacter sp. UBA7229. The sequence continues at coordinate 39,295 of NZ_DKTN01000005.1, forward strand.
TCACACGCACTTGCCAGTAATCGTCTTGCATGGCTTTCACCAGTTCATCGGTGGCCTGTGCCATGCCCAGCTTGCCAATGGTGGCTGCGGCTTCTTCTCGCACCATCCACACGCTGTCGTTCAAAGCCCGCATCAGTGAAGGCAGCACACTAACCTCGTTCGTGTAACCCAATGCACCCACGGCAATTCGGCGTACTTCGCCATCGGGGTCGTGGGCCGCCACTTCAGCCAGCTCACCCACTGCCTCTGCACGCTTGAGGTAACCCAGCACACCCACTGCTTCACGGCGAACTGCCGGGCTGGGGTCTTTCAACTGGTTCAAGGCGGGCTCGTAAGCTTCAGGCACCCGCAACGCACGCACAGCTTTCAAGGCCAGCGAACGCACAGTGGCATCCGCGTGGGTCAGCAGCGGAATCAAGGGCGGCGCCGATTCAGATTCTTTCAATTCGGCAAGCACCAAACCGGCCGCTTCTTGAACCACTGCTGATGTATCTAGCAGCATCTGTGCCAAAGCTGTGACCGTGGTTTGATCCTCGAATCCTTCCAGTGCACGCACTGCTTCCAGGCGCACATTGGCATCGGCATCGTGCAGGCAAGGCAGCAACAACAACTCAATGTCGTCTTCATCGCTGTAAGGCAAGTCAATCACAGCCAGTCGGCGTACTTCGGCATCGGGGCTGTTCAGCCGTTCTTGCAAGGTAGGAATTGCAATGCTCATGGTGTGCTCCTTTTCAGCGCAGCAAGAATGGAATGTCCACATGCACAGCACCTGTGGGGCAATCTTTTTCACAGGGCAGGCAATACCAGCATTCATCAAATTTCATGAATGCCTTGCCGGTGACGTGGTCAATGGCAAGCACATCGAGCGGGCACACATCCACGCACACGGTGCAGCCTTTTTCGGCAATGCATTTCTCGGAATCCACCTTGACGGGGACTTGGGTAATTGTTGCGGCCATGGTCATGTTCAGTACCTCTCGTGTTGTGTGTTAGGGCAAATCAAGCGGCTTCACCGACCACGCGCAAGCGCTGGTAAGCATCCATTTCCTTTTCATCGATGGGCACAATGTAGGGCTCGATTTCCTTTTTCTTCATGGCCATTTGGCCTTGCGCGTTTTTGTACAGCAGGGTGTGGCAGAACCAGTTGGCGTCATCGCGCTCGGGGTGGTCTACGCTGTAGTGGTAAAGGCCCCACCTGCTTTCGGTGCGGAACAGGCTGGCGCGCGCGGCCATTTCGGCGCAGTCGATGATCGAATGCGTTTCCATGGCGCGCATCAATTCATGGGCATTGGTGGCCACCATGTTTGCCGCATCGGCGCGTACCTCGTCCATGCGGCGCAAACCGATTTGGTATTTGCGGGTTACTTTGGGCGGCTGCAAATAGTCGTTGACCAAGCGGCGTGTTTTATATTCCACCTGGAAGGGTGTGGGGCCATCGGTGTGCAACAGAGGCGCTTCAATGCGGTCGTGCTCGGCTTGTACCTGGGCTTCGTCCAGTTCATTCAAGGTGTTGTCGGCGCAGTAAGCAGCGGCATTTACACCGCAAATCTTTCCGTACACGAATGCACCCAGCATGTAGTTGTGAGGTACGCTAGCGCAGTCTCCGGCAGAGTACAAGCCGGGCACCGATGTTTCACCTTGCGCATTAATCCAGATGCCTGAAGCACTGTGACCACTGCAGAATCCGATTTCGGATATGTGCATTTCGATCATTTCCTTGCGGTAGTTGTTGCCACGTTGTTCGTGGAAACGGCCGCGGCTTGGGCGCTCGTTGGTGTGCAGAATTACTTCAATTTCGCTGATGGTTTCTTCGGCGAGGTGGTCCAGCTTCAGGAACACAGGGCCGTTGCCGCTTTGCAGTTCGCGGTAGAACTCCATCATCATTTGGCCACTCCAGTAATCGCATTCAATGAAGCGCTCACCGGCTGCGTTGGCGGTGTAGCCACCGAAGGGGCCGGTTACATAGGCGCAGGCAGGGCCGTTGTAGTCCTTAATCAGCGGGTTGATCTGGTAGCACTCCAGGTTGGCCAGTGCAGCGCCTGCATGGTAGGCCATGGCGTGGCCATCGCCGCAGTTGGTGGGGTTCTCGTAGGTGCCCATCAAGTAGCCGGAAGAAGGCAAGCCCATTCGGCCTGCGGCACCGGTTGCAATAATGGCGGCCTTGCAGCGAATGACATAAAAATCTGCGGTGCGGCAATCGAATCCCATCACACCTGTGATCTCGCCATTCGCACCGGTCAACAGGCGCGTACACACCACGCGGTTAGTCACTTCAACCCTTGTACGCTTGAGCTGACGGTACAACACGCGCTTCATGTTGTGGCCTTCAGGCATGGGCAACACATAACTGCCCAAGTGGTGAACCTTGCGCACTGAATAGTCGCCAGTTTCATCTTTCTCGAATTTCACGCCCCATTTGTCGAGCTCTTGAATCATGTCGAAGCTATTGGCGGCATAGGCCATCACACCTTCCTGGTCCACAATGCCGTCGTTGGCAATCGTGATTTCCTTCACATACTGTTCAGCTGTGGCGTGGCCTGGAATTACCGCGTTGTTCAGCCCGTCCATGCCCATGGAAATTGCGCCGCTGCGTTTCACGTTGGCTTTGTCCACCAACAGCACGCGCAGCTTCGGGTTTTGTTCTTTCGCTTTGACGGCAGCCATGGGGCCGCCTGTGCCGCCACCAATCACTACCAGGTCGTATTCCAAGTCGATGCGTTTCATGTTCACACTCCTCAAGTTCGGTTGATGCGCAAGCGATACTGGAATGCATCGCCCCGGTAATACAGGTATTCAAAGTCAATGGGCGTGTCGCCCGCGTAAGTCATTCGTTCCATGCGCAGCAAAGGGCAGCCCTCGTCCACACGCAGTTGTTGGGCCAGCGATTCATCGGCTGAAATGGCTTCAATTTGCAAATCCGCGTGGGTCAGGTTGTAGCCGTGATCGTTTTCAAGAATCGCGAAAATATCTCGAACCGTCAGGTCTTCCTGCAGCAGCTTTTCACCAATCTCGATCGGGAAATAACTGACATCCACTGAAATAGGTTCGCGATTCAAAAAGCGCAGACGTTGAATTTCAAACACAGGCTGACCAGGTTTGACATGCAGGCGATTGGCCACCTGCGCGGTGGCTTCAACAGACTTGGCACTGAGCACGTTCGAATATGTTTCGTAACCCGAGGACGACATGGCCTCGCCAAAACCCTGCAAGCGCGACAGGCTTTGAAATGCTTTAGGCTTGGACACAAAACTGCCCTTGCCCATCACCTTGAATATCAGCCCTTCTTTTTGAAGGTCGCCAAGTGCCTGGCGAATCGTGATTCGGCTTACGCCAAACATGCGGATCATCTGGCTTTCAGAAGGCATTTGTGTGTGGGGTGCATATGTGCCATCAAGAATGCATTTGCGCAACTTTTCACGCACCTGGGTATACAAAGGCAATGCCGATACATTCGTATCGAAAGCCTGCTCTTCTACTGCTTTGATCGCTGATTTCCCGTTCATATTTGCTGCCTGAATCAAACTTGTTATGACAGGTCATGATATGCATAGACCGTGCCAGATTTTGTTGCACCGTAGCAGTGCCGTTTTTGCCGCTTTACCTATTTATTACTTGCACTTGTGCAGCATTGCGTTTTCTGGGCGACCCAAATTAATGCGCTGCAGCACCGCTTTGAATCACGTGCACCAAGACGAATCCTGCTGCCCAAAGGTGAATGCACAAGGCACTGCCCAGCACCCACACCTTCCCACCCGCAGCGCGCAAATCAAGCCAGCGCGTGCCCACACCCAAAGCCGCCAAACCAGTAGCCATTAATAGTTGGGACAAATCAACCAAGGCAATTTCCAGTGGAATACTCAGCACGCCCGTGGATTTCAAAACCACTGCCAACAAGAACCCCCACAGAAACAAAGGGGGTTGCATGGACACATGGCTGACTTGGGCGCCCGGCTGTTTGCGCTGCTCGCGCACCATGTGCCAAGCCAGCCACACCATGGCAGGCGCCAGCAAGGCCACACGCAACATTTTCTCGATCAATGCGAATGTGGGTGCTTCACCACCCACCAGGGCAGCGCCCGCCACCACATGCCCCAATTCATGCACGCTTAAGCCCAGCCAAAGGCCAGTGAAATCGGCCTGCAAATTAAACAGCCACTGAAACCCCGGTATGGCAAACATGCTGAGCGTGCCAAACACCACGGCTGTGCCCAAGGCAGCCGAGGTGGCCGTAGGTGGCGCGCGCAATACCGAGTCGGCCGCAGCAATGGCTGCACCCCCGCAAATTGCGCTGCCAGCACCAATCAGCAAAAAACTGCTGGCCTGCAGGCCCATGCGCTTGCCCAGCCAAGCCGCCAACCCCAAAGTACTTGCCACAACAAACACCGCAGCCAATACACCTTGCCAACCCACTGCCAGCAAATCAGCAAACCCCAACTGGAAACCAAACAGGGCAATGCCGGTGCGCATCACATGGCGGCGTGCAAAGCCAAACCCGGCGTGCCCGTGCTGCGCCAATGCGGGTGCAGCATTGCCAAGTGCCATGCCCAGGAACATGGCCAGAGGCAACAAGCCAAGGCCCCAACTTGCAAGGCCACCCGGTACAGCGCCCAGCCAGGCCAATGCAGCCAGCAAAAAGCTGAGCAGCAAACCAAAAGGCAAGGCAGTGTTGGGAGCTTGAAGAACGCGCATGGATCATGAATTCAAAAAAGACACCTTATGGTGATGCTTTTTTTCTCATACCCATAGACAATAGAATTTCTGTATTCATAACTATAGGTTATGCATGAATTTACACCTTCTTAAAATTTATGTTTGCGCGGTGGAAGAAAACAGTTTCACCAAGGCAGCAGAGCAACTGGGCATCAGCCAGCCCGCAGTTTCAAAAGCCGTGCGAGAACTGGAAGCGCAACTGGATACCCTGCTGCTTGAACGCCAGGGCAAGTACTTCAAACCCAATGAGGCCGGGCAAGTGTTGTTTGACTATGGCAAAAGCCTGTTTGCCATGGAACGCGAAGCCAGCGAAGTACTGCGCGCCTTCAAGAACCTGGAACGCGGGCGCCTGATTGTGGGTGCAAGTACCACGATCGCCAGTTATTGGCTGGCGCCTTACCTGAAGAAGTTTTCAGACAAACACCCCGGCGTGGATGTACAGATGGTAGGCGCCAACACCGAGAACGTGGCTCAACTTTTACTGGACTGCAAAGTGGATGTGGCCCTGGTGGAAGGCGAGGTGGTCGACGAACGCATTGAAACCCGTTTGTGGCGCACCGAAGAAATGGTCGCCATTGCACCCAGCTTTGAGAATGGCGCGCGCAAACGCGAACTGGAGCAGCAGGTGTGGATACTGCGCGAACAGGGCTCAGGCAGCCGCAACGTGGCGGAGCAATTGCTGCAGAACATGGGGATACAAGCCCAGCGCACACTGGAGATGAACAGCAACGAGGCGATTATCCAAGCTGTTGCAGCGGGTTGCGGTGTGGGCATTGTGCCTAAAATTACCGCACGAGATCAACTTGCCTTGCGCCGCGTAAAACGCTTTGCACTGGGTTCAGGAAAAATGGAACGCCCCTTGTTCAGGCTGCGCTTGCCACACAGGCCGCTGAGCAATGCGGCGCTGGCGTTTGAGGCTTTGTTGGGGGCTCCCAAGCACTGATCAATTCTATTTAAGCCGGTACCACGCACCACGCCCACTGCCCAACTGCTCCAAATGCCCTGCCTCAGTCAGATTTCGAAAATGTTGTTTCAAGGTATTTCTGCTGGCGCCAGTCAAGCGGACCATTTCGCCGATGGTGACACGGCCATGTTCTTTGGCGAACTCGACAATACTTAACGACCAGGGTGGCAAAGCGGCAAGCACAATTCTTTCGCGTTCAACTTTCTTTTCCAATCGACGCACTTGCTCAGCCAAGGAACGCAAAAAAAACACAATCCAGGAATTCCAGTTCGGAGACTCGGATCGAATGGTACCTTGGGTTTGCCGCAAGGCCAGATAATAGGCCTCTTTGTTCAGCTCGATCACACTTTCAAGCGAGCTGTAAGGAACATAGGCATAACCTGCCTGCATGAGCAGTAAGGTGGTTAGCACCCGGCTTAGTCGGCCATTCCCATCTTGAAACGGGTGTATTTCAAGAAACACCACAGCGAAAATGCCGATGATCAGCAAAGGATGCAGCTCGCCTTTTTGGCGCTCTTCGTTGACCCACTCAATCAATTCAGCCATCAAGCGGGGGGTATCAAACGGAGTCGCTGTTTCAAAAACAATTCCGATTTGCACACCACTAAGGTCAAACGCAGCCACACTGTTGGAGCTGGTTTTATAAGCGCCGCGATGTCGGCTGTCTTTGTTGCTGTGCTTGAGCAAAACCTGATGCAGTTGCTTGATGTGATTTTCGTTAAACGGAATGTCTTGCCAAGCGGAAAACACCAAATCCATCAGCTCTGCGTAGCCAGCAACTTCCTGCTCGTCTCGTGAATCAAAAGACTGAATAGAGAGATTGGAAAGCAATCGCTCCACATCGCGATCGCTCAGTTTGCTGCCCTCTATTCGAGTGGAGGAACCGATACTTTCAATGGTTGCAATTCGTCGCAAGGCGGAAAGACGGTCTGGCGCCAGTGTACCCAAAGCACGCCAAGCGCCTTTGAACTCGTCGATGCGAGCAATCAGGCGCAAAATTTCGGGAGAAATTTGAAGTGAGTGTGTATTCAGCATTGCCCATTATTACACCCATTTACACCCAATTAATAGCCAATTTCAAATTATTGGGTGCAAATAGGCTTTTAAATGGTTGTATAAGCTGATCTTTCGAATCAATTCACCGCCCAGAATCGGTACTCGGCCCTGTAACTTACCTCGGCTTTCTCGCCATCATTGTCAGCCGAGCACTTTTTGGCTGGCGCTACACCACCTTGCGTATTCACGCGCTGCACATAACTGACTCCGGTCAAGGCACCCTGCCCGCCGGCCACATCGGCTTTCACCAGTTGAAGGGGAATGTTTTTGCTGCCGTTGGGCGACACGGCCACTTGCGAACCGGTGATGAACGATCCATCTTTGTGACTCCAGCGTGCGGGCGGACCGGAGTAATCACCAATCTTTTCGCCTTTCGTGTTGCGCAAATCAGCCTTGGGCCCAGTCATGGTCCATTTATAGGTGGTCAGCGGGTCTTTCTCTTTGCTGCATTCATAAGTAATTTGTCCCTCGGCGCGGGTTTCCAGCACCAAAGTGTTGCCTGTGGCCACTTGAATCAATGCGGGTAAATTTTTCTGGTCGGTGTGCATTTGGGCATATGACGTTGCGGCAAGCAGCGTTATCGACAAAAACAAAAAGCATTGTTTGATTTTCATTGAACAAACTCCTTCAATTCGGGTATTGGTGCATTGGGGCCAAAAGCTTGATTGTTTTTAACGTTCTCGCACCAATCCAGGCGGACATGGTAATGGATGTGCTTACCCCACAAGAAATTCATTACCACTCAACGTTACCCCGATGTTTGGGGGTTTAGCAAAAATGGGGGTTGCGTAAAAGCCCCGATACACCGCAATATGGTTTTCGGCGTACCAGAAGGAATACATTGCATTCATGGCGGTTGTCGATCCGTGTGTCGTACCTTTGAATTAACAATGACAACTTCTATCCGGTCTTTACAAACACGTTATAAATTAATCGCCGTTCTATTGGGCGTATCGCCGTTCCTGGCCTATTGGTTTTTGGAATTGAGTGCCGGCCCCTCGATTTCAGATGATGTCTGGAACAGCGTTGCGTTGGTGACCTTGTTCTGGTCACTGAACAACATGTTGGTGCTTGTTTATTTCGGTTATGGAAACAAAACGATAAAAGCATCGTTGCTTCAACATGAAAACGCCGAGAAAGCACGTGCAAAGGCGCAGCGCGATCTGGAGTCGCTGTTAAACGGTGTCCCCTATATGCTGGGGTACTGGGACCATACCCTTCACAACCGTTTTTCAAACAAGGCTTATGCCCAATGGTTTTCCATGAAGCCCGAAAGGTTGCTAGGTAACCACATCAACACACTTCTTTCCCCGCAGCGTCTTGAAATTGCGATGCCACTGATTAACAAGGCGCTGGCCGGGGAGCCATGCGACTACCTGGTCACTTTAAAAAACACAGCAAACGACCGCCCAAGTCATATTCTCGTGCAGTATTTGCCCGATGTGGTGGGGGGTGAGGTCAAAGGCTTCTACACAATCGGGCAAGACATCTCGGAAAAGCACCTTGCCAAACAAAACCTGATTTTGAGAACAAAACTTCTAGAATTGGCCAGTGAAATTGCCCATGTGGCCAGCATTGTGATTGACCCCAAAACCGGTGAGGTGCAGCTGACACCCGAAGCGCAGCGGCTGCTGAATTCACCCCGTGACAGTTTTTCCAACCTGGGCGAATTTTGCCAACAGTTTGTTTGCACTACGCAGCAAACGCAGGTGGAGGAAAACATGCGCCATGCTGTGCAGCAGGAAAGCAGCCTGTCCATTGAATTCCAAACCAGCGACAAAAAAGCTTATTTTGGATGTTCAGGCGAGTCTGTGGTTATTCAGGAAAAACCCAGCTATTTGATGTGCCTGATGGACATCACAGAATCAACCCTTGCGAAAACCCGTCTGATTGAGGCCAAAGAAAAAGCCGATCAACTTACCGCTGCGAAAAGCCAGTTTGTGGCGACCATGAGCCACGAGATCAGGAACCCGCTTCACACAATTCTTGGTCTGTGCAATTTGCTGAATGAGCAATGCGACACGGACACACAACAAGACCTCACGGAGAAATTGAAGTACTGCACAGAAGACCTGGTCGACCTGTTGACGAATTCGCTGGATTCTTTCCGGCTGGACCGGGGCGAACTGCATTTTGAAGAAGACGAGTTTGATTTGTGGTCACTGATTTATAACCTGTCGACACACCTGTACGGCGGGGCTAAAAATCACGATCTTGAGCTGCGCATTGAAATGAAAGGAAGTATTCAAAGGCACTGGATTGGCGATGCCTTCAGGATTAAACAAATGGTGGGCAATTTGATCAGCAATGCCTGTAAGTTTACAGAGGCCGGGCATATCCGCCTGCGTGTCGAGCAATTGTCAACCAACTTGCTGCAGTTCTCGGTTAACGACACAGGCCCTGGCATTCCAGAGGAAAGCGTGAACAACCTGTTCGATCAACTGGCACAATCCACTCCCTCTACGGCTCGCCTCTACGGTGGTTCGGGCCTGGGTTTGAATTTGGTGAAGTCGTTGGTTGAACACGTTGGCGGCACAATACAAATTACCAGCAGCGAGGGCGCTGGCACCACCGCCACCCTTCATGTGCCCTTGAAACCCGGCAAGAAACAAAACACGGAAACGCTTGAATTGCTGACTTCACAAACAATTCAATTGGCTGTGGCAAACCCACAATGCGATGTACATGCGCGGGAAATGCTGGCAAGCATGGGTTGCCAGTGTGTAGATCACGGTGCATTACTAATGATCACGGATCGCATTGAAACCGCGCACGCGTACCTTGCCAGCAACACCAATCACCGGGCCTTGATACTGCCCGGGATGAATGGGCATGTGCAAACATCAAGCCACCCCGACTACGCAAATCGAATTTTCCTGGTGCAGGGGCCGCTTCAGCCTGCGGCAATCGTGAAATGGCTTTATTCACTTCAAACCCCCACAGACCGCAAAAGCAACAGGCCCCGCTCAACTGAGCCAGCAACCGAGCTGGTGGTGTTGCTGGTTGAAGATGTCAAGATGACCCGAACTGTGATCAAGGCACTTTTGAACAAGAGGGGTATACATTGCATTGAAGCGGAAAACGGTCAACGTGCTGTCGAAATCATCAAGGCGCAAGGTGACACCATTGATTTCGTGCTGATGGACATCAACATGCCAGTGTTAAACGGTATTGATGCAACCCTGGAAATTCGCAAGGACTACCGTTATGGCAACCTGGTGGTGTATGCATTGACTGGTGAAGACGAGTCCACCACCACACACAGCCGGGATTGGTCGGTATTCGACAAAGTACTGAGCAAGCCTTTAAAAATGCCCACGCTTGAAGCTTTGCTGGACACACACCGCGCTACAAAAGCCCCTGAACCATATTCACCGCAATAAAAAACAGCACCACGGCAAACACCTTCTTTAACAGGTTGGCGGGCAACACATGCGCCGCTTTTGCACCAAAGGGTGCCACCAACACCGAGGCCGCCACGGTGAACAACAAGGCGGGTACGTAAACAAAACCGAGGCTTCCTGTGGGCAGGCCGGGTGCAGTCCAGCCATTGAATATGAAACCGATGGTGCCACCCACCGCAATGGGAAACCCCATGGCTGATGCGGTGCCAATTGCTTTTTTAATCGGTATGTTGCACCAGGCCAGAAAAGGCACAGTAAGCGCACCACCCCCGACCGCGACGAGTGAGGACGCTGTGCCAATAAAAGTGGCCACAGAAAACTGTCCCAATTTGCCGGGCAGAATGCGGCCGGGTTTCGGCTTGTACTCAGAAACCATTTGAATTGACACACTGCCCATGAACAAGGCGAAAAAACCCACCAAAACATTTGATGACACATGCCGCGCGAGGAAGGTACCAAACAGGGTTCCCAACAAAATACCAGGGATGAAATTTTTCACGACATCCCAGCGCACGGCGCCATGAAGATGGTGCGAACGCACGCTGGAAACTGACGTGAAAAGAATGGTGGCCATGGAAGTACCCAGGGCCAAACGAAAGGTCCACTGCCCTGGCAAGGCTGCCAGTTTGAAAGCCCACACCAGCGCTGGTACCAACACACTGCCCCCGCCCACACCCAAAAGGCCCGCAAGAAAACCTGCAACAATGCCGATTGCAATGTACGCAGCCACTGCCTGCACTGTAAAAATTTCAGCGAACAGTGCTGCGTTCAATTCAACCAATTCAATGCACCTTCAAGGGTTTGAAACTCGGACAAGGAACGCACTTTCACATTCGGAAATCGCTCGCGAACCATGCGGCTCAGCGTGTTGCCTGGCCCCACTTCGAAGTAAACCGTGGCACCCATTTCAGAGGCCAAATCCAAAGTACGCGCCCACTGAAGGGGTTCAGAAATTTGACGCGCAAGGCAATCGATTGCGCCATCGCGATTCTCTACGGGGCTTCCGTCCAGCGCACTGAGCACCGGGCAATCGAATCTGCGCCAGCTGACTGCTTCAAGCGCTCTTTTGAATTGCACACTTGCTTCACCTAACCACACGGTGTGCGAAGGCACTTGCACATTCAAGTGCACCACATGCGCGCCCAGTTCGCGTTCCATGTCCTTGCAAATCGACTTCATCACCGCCGTGGGGCCCGCGAGCACGGCATGCTGTTCATCATTCACAATGGCCACGGCCAGGCCGTGTTCTTGTGCTATTGCCCCTAACCTGTCAAGTCGAACTCCCTTCACGGCCATCATGCCGTGGGCTGCGGGTGCCGCCTGGTCCATGCACTGCGCGCGCTTCACCGCCAAACCCACTCCGTCCAACGCCTGCAAACTGCCGGCCACCGTGTGGGCGGTTAACTCACCAATGCTGTAACCCGCGCTTAAATCAGCATGAATGCCATGCGCTTTCAGGGCCTGCGCAACTGCGGCGCCTGCGGCCACAATCAAGGGCTGGGCATGTGCGTTCACAAAACACAATTCGGAATTCTGCGACACCGCCATGGCATCAAAAGGCATGGCATCCAACAAAGGTTCCAGGTGTGGAGCAATCAAAGGCTCAGCCAGCAAACGTGGCAACATGTCGACGGTTTGGCTACCCTGCCCCGGGCACAAAATACACAAGGTCATGAGCGTGCAACCATGAAGTTGGGCAGCTCACAATTGACTTGTACCAAGGCCTGCACAAACAGCGCGGCAGACAACAAATCAGCGCTGCCACCCGGGCTTAACCACTGCAATTCAAACTGTGCGCACAGGTGTTGTGCCCGGCTTTTCCAACCGGGCGCAAATACGCCCCCCTCGGCCAGAAATTGATCCACCCGGCTTTGGGCCCATTGCAAACCTTTCAAACCGCCGCGATGCGCAAGGTTGGTGTCGGGCAGCTTGCCAATGGTGCACACCAAGGCATGCAACTGAGCTTGCTCTTGCGAAAGCCCTTCAGACAAAGCCCAGCGAAGTTGTGGCACCGTGGTCCAGAACAGCACCGGGAAACCATCGGCTGCCTGCTCGCGCGCGCCGGGCAAACCAAAGGCATCTTTCACCCGCCTGCCGTGCGTGGGCGAGTCGCTATGCTGTACCTGGTCTTGCACCCCGGCCAACAATATATTCACGCCCCATTTGGCCGCCACCAACCTGCCCAGGCTGATCGGGTCGAAACACCCATGTTCACGAAACTGGGCACCCGCTGCACCCGCCAACAACCCCATCAGGAAAATGGCGCCTTTGTGGGTGTTTACACCGTCAGTGGCCTTGAACATGGCTTTCTCGGCGGCCAGGCCATGCGCCTGCAGTGTTCTGAATTCTGCACCCTCAATACCCGCCGCAAAACAGTTTCCGAAGTACCCCTGCAAAGCGGCAATGCTGCGGTAGAAGGTGGTGCAATTCATGTCAGCATGGCTGCCATTGTTGCCGGGGCACACCAAGCCAGGTTTGTACTCCAGGTCCACTTCCTGTCGAAGGGCTTCGCAGGCTGCTGCATCAATTCGCGCGACCAGTTCTTTCATGCAGCACTCCCAACCGGGCATTGAAAACCCTGCTGATACGTCGCCAATGCAACAAGCTTCACGGTGTGATTGGTTTTCACCATCAACTTCGAATTGGGATCGGAAAAGCTTCGATGCAATTCACGCCACTGCACAGCCTGACCACTTGGATTGAGCACTTCGCCATCCACCTTAAACTCGGGGTATTCGGTTTGAAGTGCAATTAGAAAAAGACACAGCTTTTCAGCGTCAAGCCAACTCACTGGTTTGAACAGCACATCAAGATCAGAACTTTCAGTAAGGCATGGCAAACCGGTCAAGACCTGCACAGCACTTGAACCGTACACATGTGCGGCAATATTGTGCTTATCCAAAAACCCCAGCAAAGCAACAGCCCCCGCTTGCCAATGCTGCGGTAAGCCTGGCAACACATTGGCCAGGTTTGGTCCTTGCTGGTGCTTTTCAATGCCTTGACTATTCACGATGAAGGACAAGCGCTTTTTGCCCCAAGAGGGTGGCTCGGCCAAACCCACCCGCAGACAATGCGGCAAGACATCCTCTTGACGCGCCACAATCAACGGGTGTCCACTGAGCACCCACCGATGCAAAAGCGACAATGCGCTGATGGGCTCCATAGGTGCTGGCCCGGCATACTCAGCATGCCTTACTGCATCCAGTTTTAACCACACCAGGTCGTGGCGATTGAATGTGATCATGGGGTGCTCATCGGCCTGTCATCGATTGGCTAAAACACGCTCAACAACCACACCTGCGGCCTGTCGCCCCCCGCGTTCCACGCCCCGTTCAATGCGAAGGTCTTTGCCAATTTCCTCGCGCGATTTGGTCTGCAAACTTGCGATGGATGCAGCCAGCTGCGCCGCATAATCACCTTGCCACACTGCATCCAGGTGGCCCATGCGGAAGTAATTCTCCACCCCGGGTGAAAACACCGGCGACTGTTTGGCCAATTCCTGCAAATGATCCAAAGGAATTTTGGTAATGCGCGACATGGCAGGCAAATTCATCACCTTGATTTCCGCATCGGCCAAGGCATAGCAGGCGTCTGCCATCATGCCAGTGCTGATGTATCCGCCACTGACCGCTTCACCATACACCACACTCACAATCACATGACCACGCTGGCGCGCCAGTTCAACCGCCTTGGCCAGGTGCGCCATATAACCGTTCAAACCCATCAACTCGTCTCGACGTCGAAGACGCTGGCCTTGTGTGTCCAGTAAAAATACAATTGGTTCGCCCGGACGTTGCCTGATGGTTTCAATCACCACACGCGCCATGGTCAGGGCCATGTCTGCACCCACTTCGGCTTTTTCAGAGGTGCCAATCACAGTCACTTCCTGATTGGCAACCCTGGCGCGACCGTAAAAATGATCCGCCTCGAGGTAATCCGCTTTCCAGCCATCGGCAAACAAGGCATTCAATACCTGGTCCCTGTTCATTGCACACCCCTTGCTACGTTGCGTGCGCTGTCAGTTGCGCGTACAAATTCATCTGCAGGCATCAACGCCAGTTCTTCGGCACTGGGTAAGCTCAAGCGTTGCCAAATTTCCTTCGCATCCCGGCAGTCACCAAACTGTTCAAGCCGTTGCGTCAACATGGCATGTTCAGCTTCCAGATTCTCAAGATCAAAACCCACCTTGCCTGAACCTAGTGCAGCCAAAGCGGTGTTGCGAAACGCATCCACTTCGTCAACCACCAACGCCTGAATGTCGCCCATCACATAACGATGCTTGCCGCCGCTGACCCGCCACACCAGTGCACGGTCACGTGAATCAAATTCTTCCACACCATACACCGTTTCAATCACCTCCGGGCCGGACATGGCCAAGCGACCTTCTTCGGACATGATCAGCACATCGCAGCAACGGGCAATCAAGCCTGTACCGCCGAAGCAACCTGCCGCGCCGCCAATCAAACCAATGAATTGAATGCCTTGAGCGCGCGCTGCACACACCGCACGCATGATTTCAGAAACCGCAATTAGGCCGGCATTGGCCTCGTGCAAACGCACACCGCCGCTTTCAAAAATCAGCAGCACTGCGCGGGGCTTTTCTTTAATGGCCTTGGCAATCAACGCGGTAATTTTCGCGCCATGCACTTCGCCAATGGCACCGCCCAGAAACTCACCTTCCTGGGCAGCGACCAGCACAGGTGCGCCACCCAAAGTGGCTCGCCCAATGACCACGCCATCGTCAAATGCTACGGGTTGTTCCAGCAGCGCCATGTGCGGGCTGCTGATGCGATCCGACGGTTTCAGGATTTCCTGAAAACTACCCTCGTCGCACACGGCCTGCACGCGTTCGCGTGCACTGGCTTCCAGAAAACTATTGGCCATGTTGGTTCTCCCATGCCTCTATGGCTTGATCCAGACGCAGACTGACCACAGCCGGTGTTGCGCCCACATCGTGAATTTCAATTTTCAAACCGCCTGCATTTTTGCGCTCTGCAAAGTCGTTCAACACAGCCTGCCAAATTTGTCCAAATCCGCGTGCTGAAGTTTGAATGTCCACTGAACAATGGGCAGTATCTTCACCTTTCTCCAACAACACTTCGCAGTTGCCGCTGGCGGTGACGCCCACCAGCACTGCTTCGCGGTTTGTTTGCTGAATCTTGCTGGGCAAGTTGTATTTCAGTTGTTCCATGCTCATGATGAAAGCCCCTTACCAGTTGCGGAAACGGCTGGGCGGATTGTACAAACCACCTGAAGCACGCACCAAGTCTTTCACGGTTTTTGCGGCCAATAAATCGCGTGTGGCATCGCGCCGGGCAATGCCCAAATCTTCAGCGCGTTTAATCACGCCTCGGGCACGCAGTTCTTCAACTTTCTTTTTGTCACGCGCCATGCCCACTTCGGTGTAACCAGCCACGCCACGAATGGCTTGTTCACGCTCCTCTTCACTGCGGCACAACAACAAATTAGCAATGCCTTCCTCGGTCACAATGTGGGTGACATCATCCCCAAAAATCATCACGGGCGGGTTGTTCAAACCCATGCTGTCGGCCAGGTCCCAGGCATCGAGGCGTTCAACAAATGCTGGCGCCATGTGCTCGCGGAATGTTTCCACCATTTGCACCACCAGCTTTCGGCCGCGCGGCATGTGCTTGGGGTTGGCTTGCGCTTCTCGCCCTGCCTTCACCCAGGCCTCGCTTTCATGCCTGCGGCCACGGGCATCCGCACCCATATTGGGTGCGCCACCAAAGCCTGCAATGCGCCCTTTCGTGGCCGTGCTGCTATTGCCATAGGTGTCAATTTGCAATGTAGAACCAATGAACAGGTCGCAGGCGTAATGCCCTGCTGCTTGGCAGAATGCGCGGTTGCTGCGCATGCTGCCATCGTTGCCGGTGAAAAAAACATCAGGCCTGGCTGCAATGTATTTCTCCATGCCCAGTTCACTGCCGAAGCTGTGCACGCTTTGCACAAAACCGGCTTCAATGGCGGGTATCAATGCCGGGTGCGGGTTCAGCGCCCAGTTGGTACAAATTTTTCCCTTCAAGCCGAGTTGCTCGCCATAGGTGGGCAACAGCAACTCAATGGCCGCAGTGTCGAATCCAATACCGTGGTTCAAACGCTTCACACCGTACTCGGCGTAAATGCCTTTGATCACCATCATGGCCATCAACACCTGTATTTCAGAAATCTGTGCGGGGTCGCGCGTAAACAGCGGTTCAATGTAATTCGGGCGCGGGGCTTGAATGACAAAATCCACCCAATCCGCGGGTACATCCACACGCGGCAGTGTGTCGCGTATTTCATTCACCTGCACAATCACAATGCCATTCTTGAATGCAGCTGCTTCCACAATGGCGGGTGTGTCCTCGGTGTTCGGGCCGGTGTACAGATTGCCCTGTGCATCGGCAGCCTCTGCAGCGATCAGGGCGACATTGGGCGTTAAATCGACAAAGTAACGACCAAACAATTCAAGGTAAGTGTGAATCGCATTGATCTTGATTTTCCCGGCGGCCACCAGGTTGGCCAGCCGCGCACCTTGTGGTCCGGAAAACGAAAAATCAATTTCCTTGGCAATGCCTTTGTCAAACAAAGCCGTGTGTTCGGGCAAAGCCACCACCGATTGCAACAAGTGCAAATCATGCACCTGTTGCGGGTTCACTTTGGCCAAACATTGCGCCAAAAAGTCAGCCTGCTTCTGGTTGTTGCCTTCCAGGCAAACCCGGTCACCAGGCTGAATCACACTTTCAAGCAAAGCCACTGTTTGCTCAGCTTTCACCACCTTGCCGGAACTTCCGCCGACAAGGTGGGAAGCGCGGCCCAACCGGGCGGCCTTGGATTGTTGCCCTTGGCGCCATGTTGTGTTGGTCATGCTCATTGTTTTGGTCCTGCTTAGTAGTCGTAGAACATGTCGGGCAAGAACATCACCACTTCCGGAAACACTGACAGGAAGGCAATGTAGCCCGCAATAATCAGAATGAACGGAACGATGCCGCGGAAAATTTCACCGAACTTGATGTCAGGCGCAATGCCGTTGATCACGAACAGGTTCAAGCCCACGGGTGGCGTAATCAAGCCCAGTTCCATGTTGATGGTCAAAATAATGCCGAACCAGATCGGATCGAAACCTGCTGCCAGAATGGGCGGCAAAATAACTGGCGTGATCATCAAGATAATGGCCACAGGTGGCAGGAAGAAACCCAACACCAGCAACAACATATTCACCCAGAACAACAAGGCCCACTTCGACATTTCCAGTGCCACCAGCCATTCCGCCATGCTTTGGCTAATGCGCAAATAGCTCATCACATAGGTGAACAGGAATGACATGGCAATGATCATCATCACCATGCAGCTTTCTTTCGCGGTGCCTGTGAAAATGGCGCGAAGGTCTGTCCACTGGTAACACTTGTACAGTGCAATCACCAAAATCAGTGCAGCCACTGCACCCACACCTGCCACTTCAGAAGGCGTACCGAAGCCGCCGTACATGGCACCCATGATCAAACCGATCAACAAGAGGAAGGGCAGCAGTCGTGGCAACGACTCCATTTTTTCCTTCCAGGTGAAATGTTCCTTTTGGGCTACCTTTGCGATTTCTTCCGGGCTTGCAGTTTTCATCCATTCATGACGATCACGAATAAACTTCACCACCACCCACACCGAGAACAGCACGGCCAACAAGATGCCGGGCACAATGCCCGCAATAAACAATTTGCCTATCGATTGCTCGGCCATCACGCCATAAATGATCAGCGTAATACTGGGCGGAATCAAAATACCCAAAGTGCCGCCCGCTGCAATCAAACCCGAGGCCAAGGCACCGCTGTATCCGCGCTTGCGCATTTCAGGAATGCCCATGCCGCCAATGGCTGCACAGGTTGCCGGGCTTGATCCACACAAAGCTGCAAAAATGGTACAACCCGCCACGTTGGCCACGCCCAGGCTACCCGGCATGCGGTACAACCAGCGGTAAGCGGATTCGTACAGATCAACCGCTGCCCGGGTTTTGCCAATGGCTGCCCCCATGAGAATAAACAGCGGAATGGTGAGCAAAGTGAAGTTTTCAAGTTCACCGAAAATGGTTTCTGCAATCAAATGAATATTGGTTGCAGGCATGAAAAAATACATGATGATCACTGCCGACGAACCCAATGCAAACGCAATGGGCATGCCAGAAAACAGCAACACCAAGGTGAGGGCCGTGTAGATCAGGCCAATTTCGACAACACCCATGTTAGCCCCCTTGTCCGCTGGTTGTAGTTGCGTGTCCATGTTTTGGCAGTTCGGGCGCCTTGCCCATCAAGCCTTCAACAATTTGCACAATGAATTGCAATGTCAGCAACAACATGCCGAACGACATGAAAAAATATGGAATCCACAGCTTTGGACCCCAGGTGGAGCTGGTGGTCCAACCCTGATCCCAGGCCTCGTGGCAATACACTGCCGACAAATAAGCCACCAAGCCACAAAACAGCATTGAGAGAATGTCGCCGAAGAGCAAACGGATCCGGCTGGCGCGTTTGGACATCACTTCGTCCAGAATTTCAATGCCCACATGCCCACGCTCGCGTTGCGTGTGCGCTGCTGCCAGAAAGGTGGCTGCGATCAACATGAAAATGCTGAGTTCAATGACCCAGTCATTGGAAATATTCAGAATGTAGCGGGTGACCACTTCGTACACCAGCACGAGTGAACACACGAGAATCAGGAATGCAGACAGGTATGCCATGGCTTGGTTAATGCCGCGCACGGTGCCGCTGAACAGTCGCCACAATGGGTTGTTCATAGTTGTCTCCGAATGGAACTTGAACACCAAACCCTCATCAGTGGAGAGGGTTTGGTGCGCTTTGCTTTACTTAACTGCAGTGGCCATGTCCAGCCACTTCTGGCCGTCTTTCACTTCTTCAGCGAAATCTTTCCAGGCTGACTTCTCTGCAACTGCACGCCACTTGGCGAATGTTGCATCGTCCATGGCATAGGCTTTCTTGCCTGCTTTCTTCCACACTTCAGCGGCCATCATGTCGTCTTTCTTGGACTCTTCAATGGAGAACTTCTCAAGGCTTGCACCCACTTCCATCACGGCCTTCTGCTGCGCAGGTGTCAGGCGATCAAAAGTGGACTTGGCCATCAAGAGGGGTTCGAACATGAACCAGAATGAATTCTGACTGGCGTCGGTCAAGTGATCGCCCACTTCCTCAAGACGGAAAGAAATGATGGACGTGCTGGATGTGACAGCAGCGTCCAACACGCCAGTTTGCATGGCGCTGTAAACTTCGTTCGATGGCACGTTGGTGATTGAACCGCCTGCACCCTTCAACATCAAATCCATGTGCTTGGAGGCGCCGCGAATTTTTACGCCTTTCACTTCGGATGGATCAACCACTTTCTTCTTGGATGCGATACCGCCCGCTTGCCAAATCCAGGTGATCACTTTCACACCCTTGCTTTCAAGCAGCTTTTCCAGTTCGTTGCCAATCGGCTGGCCTTTCCAGCGGTGACCTTGTTCGTAGCTCGTAATCAAGCCAGGCATCAAGGTAATGTTCACTTGCGGAATTTTGCCGCCTTCGTAAGCCAAGGGGTACAAAGTCATGTCCACAGAGCCATTTTGCAAAGCGCCAAACTGCGCAAAGGTTTTGACCAGCGAGCTGCCTGGGTAAATTTCAAACTTCAGGCTGCCATTGGTTTTTTCTGCAACCTGACGCGCAAACTTGCGCACCAATCGGTCACGGAAATCGCCTTTTTCTTCGGTACCACCCGGGAACTGGTGAGACACCTTGATGGTGGTGGTTTGTGCCGACGCAGTATTGGCGAAACCAAAGGTGATTGCGGCTGCAGCCATGCCGGCTACCAGGGGTTTGATCATGAACTTCATGAGTAAGTCTCCTCTCTTGCTTCTAATTGAACGTTGTTGAATCAGGTGAGTGATTCGCAAACGCTTTCCACATCCGAACGAAATTTCTGGGTTCGTTCAATATTTCCCGGACAACAGCGAGCCGAAGCCCGGGGCATAGGTCTTAAGACCCAATTTCTTTAACATCATGTAGGTGGTGGCCACCGAGGATGACAGCACCGGCATGCCCGCGCGGTCTTCAATCGGCTGAATGGAACCCAGCGATGGCATTTGAACGCAGGCTGACGCCACAATCGCATCCACATTGGCCGTGTTCAGTTTCTTGGTGTGTTCAATCGGCGCCAGCGGGTTGAGTAAACCCACTTCCAGATTGTTCGACACCTCCAGCGAAATACTGTCGAGCACTTCAATGCCCTCGTTTTCGATGTAATCAATCACCAGGCATGTCAGCGGTTTCATGTAGGGCGTCAGAATGGCCACTTTCTTGGCGCCGATCGCTTTCAAGCCATCGACCAAGGCACCTGCACTGGTCACCACAGGCGCAGGGCCACCGGCTTCCACGGTGCGGCCGTGCAAACGTTCTTCCGATTTTTTGTGATAACCCAAACCCATGCTCATAATGGCCACCAGGCAGGCATAACCCAGCACATCCACACGGGCATCGGCCAACTCCAAAGCACACCGATCCGAATCGGCGTCCATCTTGGCCAACTCTTCTTTGGTCACATGCTGCATGCGCATGCGGCTGGAGTGAAACGTGAAACGCTCCGCCTCTACGGCTTCGCGGGCCCGCAAAATTGCGGGAATTTCCGTTTCCATGGTGGTGTTTGAACTTGGCACAATCTGGCCAATCCGGTAAATCTTGCTCATTCAATGCTCCGTGTAGGTGGACCTAAGTTGCCAACTAAGTAGCCAGTTGCCGGGCCAGGTCCACAAAGTCTTGTGCGACAAAGTCAAATTCGCCCGCTTCCACTTTGGGCAAGGGCACATGCTCGCCAAATTCAAAGGGGCGCATCACGTAGGCTGTGCGCATGCCTTGCGCCTTGGCAGCACGCAAATCACTGGGGTGGCTGGCGCACAGCATCACTTGCTCAATTGGCAAATTCAGCAAGCCGGCTACACCGTGGTAAGTTTCGGGATCGGGTTTGTAATGCTTGAACAGTTCGGCCGATACGATGCAGTCCCACGGCAAACCGGCATTTTTTGCCATCGCGGTCAGCAAAGAAAAATTGCCATTGGACAGGGTGGTAATCGTGAATTGTTTTTTCAGGGCATGAAGGCCTGCAACAGTGTCGGGCCAAGGGCTAAGGCGGTGCCACACCTTGTTCAGGTTTTCGCGCTGTTCATCGTTCAATTTGGCAAGGCCAAACTGCTCAACGATGGAATCCAGAATCATCCGGTGCAGGCTGTCAATGTGCATCCAGGGCAGCTCACCCTTGCGCACACGGTCCATGGCTGGTGCATAACCCGCGCGCCAGGCATCGGCAAACGCCAGCGCATCCACCTGAATATTCATGTGTTTGGCAATCATCGCAACTTCGCGTGCAACACTGCCGCGCCAGTCTACAACGGTGCCAAAAACATCAAATGCAAGCGCTTTGACTGCGCTGGCTGCGTGGTTCATTCCTGTCTCCTCGAGGGTTTGCCGAAACTGATTGTGTTTGGGCGGGCGCTCTCTTATGATTGTATGTAGAGCATCGCATTTTGCATGCGTTATTTGATTTCTTGTATACAAGACTAATTGCGGTCGTATACATTGTCAATAACGTTGATTCATTTTTTTATTGCCTCATGAAGAAAAAACTGTCAGAAGACGTACGGGACCAAATTGAAGAACTGATCGCTTTTGGCAAACTGCCGCCTGGCGAACACCTGGACGAAACCGAGCTGGCAGACCGCTTTGGCGTGTCCAGAACGCCGATTCGAGAGGCTTTGAACCAGCTGGCCACCGCCGGCTTGGTCGAGCTGCGCGCGCGCAGGGGCGCTGTGGTGGCGCAATTCACGGCCCAGCAACTGGTCGAAATGTTCGAGGTGATGGGCGAGTTTGAAGGCATGTGCGGCAGGCTTGCCGCCCGCCGCCTGACAGATGAAGAACAGCAGGAACTGGTGGCCACGCACGAAGAATGCAAAGCTGCAATGGCCAAAGGTGGCGACCCCGATGAGTACTACCAGCTCAATGACAAATTTCACGGTGTAATTTACCGTGGCAGCCACAATGAGTTTTTGATGGAACAGGCTTGGGGCCTACGCAGAAGGCTGCGACCTTATCGCCGCTTGCAACTGCGCGTGCGGGGCCGCATTCCGACTTCGCTGGACGAACACGACGCAATCGTGAAAGCGATTCTGGCGGGTGATGGCCACACGGCGAACGAATTGCTGCGCAGCCATGTGATGGTGCAAGGCCAGCGCTTCGCTGACTTGGTGGCCTCGCTGCCGTTACTAAAGGCACGCTCAGCAGCTTAAGGCCCCGTTATTTAAACCTTCGGCCTTGCCAAATCAAAATTGCTGCGGGTGGTGCAATACCCATCACCCGCCAGTTTGCCCACGGCATCGAGCAAGTCGTTGGCAATCAGGCCACCCCGCATGGCTGAATCATTCACTTCCACACCCAACACATCCAGCAACATCATCGAGCCGCCCATGGCGCCTTCGCCAATCAGTTTGACCTCGCGCAAATTGCATTCAAAACGCACCATTGCATCTTCCACACCAGGTGCCGTCACGGCTTTGCTCAGCGATTTTTTCAAACCCGCCTTTTCGAATTCATCCACTTCGGGTGGGTAGTCGCCGCAACTGGTGTTCATTGCATCCACCAGCACATGGCTCACAATGTTCACGACGCATTCCTTCGTGGCTTGCAAATTGGTCAGGGTGTCTTTCTCGCTGCGGTCGCGAGGGTTTACTTGCACCACGCACAGCACGGGTGGTTTGCAGCTGGCGACTGTAAAGAATGAATAGGGCGCCAAATTGGCGATGCCATGTTCACTCAGCGTGCTAACCCACGCGATGGGGCGCGGCACCACTGCGCCAGTCAGCAACTGATAGTTTTCACGGGGGCTGATTTCTGAGGTGTTGAAGTACATGCGAACATTGCCTCCCTACACGGTTGTATTTTTCAAAGTGATCGGCTGCACCGCAGCCTCACCCAAATACACCATGCCTTCCTGAATGGTACAAGCCAGGTTCATGTTGCGTTGGGCCAGCCCAGCGAGCGTTGCGCCATCTTCCACACTAAGTTGCAGCACCTGTACTTTGTCCAGTTTGTTCAACCAATCCTGGTTTTGTTTCCACCACACCTCCGCTGAGCGGGTATAGCAGTAAATCACCACGCGGTCTGAACGGCCACAGGCTTTTTTAATGCGGCTTTCATCGGGTTGGCCCACATCAATCCACACCTTGATTTGACCAGTGGGGTCCACTTCCCACACCGCAGCTTCATCCTCCGCCGACAAACCTTTCCCGAACTGAACGTCTTGCCCGGCGTGCATGGCAAATGCCAGCAGGCGAACCATCATTCGCTCTTCGGTTTCCGAAGGGTGCAATGCAAGCGTAAGTGGGTATTGGGCGAAGTGGTTGCGGTCCAGGTCGGACACATCCAGTTGAACTTTGTAAACGGTGGCTCGAAGGGCCATGGGGCGACTCGCGGTTTGAAACATTCAAACCGCGATTATCACCGATTACTGCAGGATTAACGACCCATGCGGCGCAGGGCGGCCGTGGAGAAGTCCGCAGGCGAGTACTTCTTGCCAAACTCGGCAAACTTTTCTTCGTTGGTCAAACCACCCACCAGGTATCGGCGAGATTGCAAGTCGTAAATAACCTCGCCAGAGGATGCAAACGCAGGTGCATGGTAAGCCTGCGTACCGAACACTTCACGAACACGCCACAAGGTATTGCGGCTGTCGTACTGGTCCGCGTGCAATACACCCCATGAATCTTCGTCGATGTAAAACACGCGCTTGGCATAAATGTGACGCTTGCCGGGCTTCAGCGTAGCCTCAACCACCCAAACGCGGTGCAACTCATAACGAACCATGTCAGGATTCACATGGCTTTTCTGAATAATGTTGCTGTACTTCAAGGTTTGATCGGCCAACTTGTAGTTGTTGTAGGGCACGTACATTTCTTTCTTGCCCACCAACTTCCACTCGTAACGATCGGGGGAACCGTTAAAGCCGTTCAAGTCGTCGTTGGTACGCAAGCCGTCTGCGCCAATACCGGGTGAATCGTAAGCCAGCTCAGGAGCACGAATGACACGGCGTTGTCCGGGGTTGTACTGCCAGGCCAAACGCGGCTCAGCCACCTGATTGATAGGCTCATGAACCAAAGCAACTTCGCCGGCCGCGTTGGCGGGCGCTGTAATCTGGTTCATGAAGTACAAAATTCGGTTGGGCTCCGGGCTGTCCATGTGAGATGCCAACGACACAGTCTCAATTCGCTTGCCCACTGTGAAGGATCCATCGGTCTGAACCGGGAAGTCCGCTGAATAGCGAGTGAACGAGCCGCCGAGATCACGGAAGTTGTGATTCCAGATCACCTCAACGCCGCTCTTGGGCACCGGGAAAGGAATGTTGGACTTCTTGATGCCTTCCACGCCATTGCCACCATCGACCAGCTTCACATTCGGTGCTTCAGCCTTGGCGTTGTCATAAACTGACTGGCGATACCCGGCTGTGCGATGTGTTTTGTACACGTTCATTTTGTAAGTGGGGTAACGCTTCATCATTTCCATCTGGCCAGGAGTCAAGTTGGCCGCGTACTGCGCCATGTTGGCTGCACTGATGGTAAACAGTGGTTTCTCGTCTGCAAAAGGATTGATGTAGCCTTTGGCTGGATCAAAACCCTTGGGCACTGCCACCAAGCCACCCGTCCAGTCGGGAATCGTGCCAGCAGCGTTGCCTTTTTTCTCAGCCCCCACTGGTGTCAGGCTTTTGCCCAGTTCAGACAGGTCATTGGCCAGTGCTGCGCCACTCCCCAGAACGATTGCTGCGGCCAGCAACCCGTGTTTCAACTTTTGCACTGCCATTTCATAGTCTCCTCAAGAATGAGTGGTTATTGATTGGTGTTTTGATCTTGTTCACACAGCGCGAACACCTCGCCACTGCGATTGCTTTGTGTAAAAACGTTTGGATCGCAATAAATGCCGACAGGCGCGAAATCTTTCATCACATCGGCCAGCGCGTCGCCCTTCTCCACATTCTGGATCGCCTCCGTAAACTCCGGGTTGTGAAGCATGTGGCGATACAACAGCAGTTGATCAGGATACGGTCCCCAAGGCAACCACAGGAATCCGTTCTCGGCCGTGGCATTGGCTGGACGATCAGCGGGATCGGAAATTACCACCGTAAAAAATCCTTGATCATCCAGTGGCACTTGAAAATCGGCGGCGCAATCGGTGAAGCGTTGTGTGGCAAATTCATTGCCGCACAGCGACCAGTAACGCAACTGCTCCTGCCCAAATTCCACGCCTGCCTGGCCACGATAGGTAGGCGCTTTGGCACGCACCATGGCAAGGCTGCCGTAGCGGCGAGCAAAACCAGTACTGGTGTAGGCATTGTGTACATTGCTCAAAAAGCCGCCCGAGCCTGAATCAACCCGGCCACCCAGCATGCTGGTGTCTTGCCCGGTCACATTGCCTGCAATTCGAAATGCGGTGTCACCGAGGCTAAAAAACTTCAAGGTGTTGGGCGGATTCGTGGCCGTTGGGAAGGGCAAAGCCAACTGATTGGGATAATCAAGCCCCAAAAGCAGCTGATTGAGGCCCAAGGGTGGGAGCGCGCCCCCGGCGTTGGGTAATAGGGGTTCTGCACAATTCGGGAGTGTTCCCAACTCACGACTGCCATCGGCAGTTTCAAGCGTCAGGGTAGGCAGGCCCACACCACCGTCGAAAAACTCGCCGGTGTTCGACACATAAACCCGGTAAATAAACACGGCCAGGGCATTTGGAATTTTCAGAGGGCCAAGGCCGATCTCGCCTGTGTAAAACGTGTTGGGCTTGCGTTGCACATCCGGATTTTGAACTGGAGATGCGCCGTACTCCAGATAAGCCGTGTAAGCACCACCTGGTTTGGCACCCTTGCGCGCGAAGGGATTACCTTCACGACCTTTATCAGAAGGTGTGAGTTCAAAGTCGGCCACCGCATCTGTTGGGCGCAGCGCGGCATCGTATGCGTTGTAGGAAAAATAACGGGCATCCGGGTAACGGCCGTCAATTCGCAGCCTTGTTTGCGGCGAGACAGGCGCAGCGGCCACCCAGTATTTGGCCTCGCTGTCGGGAAACGCAATATTCGCTTTGTCGGGATCGCTGGCGGCAATCCAGCCGCACCCCAAACCCAAGGGAGTTTCGCTGCCGCCCATGGCCTGGGCCAAGGATTCACTGCTGAGCACATTGCTGCTGGCCGCAGGCGAAGCGCCAGGGTTGGCTGTGGTGCGTACGTCTTCAGACGAACAGGCACCCAACAAGGCGAATGCAGTGCCAGCAACAGCCGCCGTGAATACTTGAGAAAGTTTCACGCATGTCTCCCGAAATTGTCGTTATAGTGTGTTTAATCACCCTAGATTAATACCAAGGTATTAATTCAGGCAAGCGGAAATTTACTCACAAAAACAAATACATGAATCAAGCAGCCGACCCAACCCTTGTTGTTGATACTCGCGAACAGCTGTTACGGATTGCGTTGAATGAATTTGCACAGCACGGCATTGAGGGCGTTACGCTCAGCAAAATTCGGCAGCTGTCAGGCCAGGGCAACCGGTCGGCGGTGCACTATCACTTCAAAACCAAAGATAGATTGGTGGAAGAGGTGGTGGATTTTGTGACAGGTCAGCTTGATGTTCACTGCAAGCAGGCCCACACCGAATTTGCACGCAACGCGCCCGAACACAAAGAATGGACCCGCCTGTGCGAACTGATTTTTGATCCCTTTGTGCAACTGTTTTCAAGCGGCGAAACCGGTGCGGTGTGCATACAGTTTTTGTCCCGCCTCACTTGGCAAACCGGCGAACAGGGACAGCGGTTTCTGACCCGCTACTTCAACCCCTACATGGATGTGTTTGCGCCCACTTTGCTTGAATTTTTCCCGCAATACTCTGAGGCACAGCTGCGTTTTAAGGTGCATTTGGCCGTGAATACGGCCATTCATGGTCTGGCCGACTTTTCAATGGTGATGCACGATGAAAGGCTATTGCCCTTGGTCAACCAAAGCGGTGGTTTGAAGGAAATGCGACGGCTGTTTCACGAATATATCAGTGCGGGGCTGAAGGGGTACTCCTGACGCACAATCCTATTTAATCGAGCCGGCTCTGGCGCATGGCATGCAAGCGCGCCTTGCCCAGCTTTAACGATTCCGCATTGTCGACGATAGGCGCTGGGTAATTGGCAGTGCCATGTTCTGGCAACCAGCGCTTCACAAACTCGCCTTTGGGGTCTTGCTCGGCCTGTTGTTTCAAGGGGTCGTACACCAGCATTTGCGAAAAGTGGCTGGTGCCACTTGCAATGCGCACCTGCCCATAGTGAATGGCGGGCTCGAAGTCCAGAAACTGCTGTGCCAAAAACAAGGCCACGGGTTGCCACGGCAAACCCAATTGCACGCACGCAAACGACACCAACATGGCCCGCGCCCGCATGTTCAGCCAACCTGTTTGTTGCAAAAAGCGCTGGCAGGCATCCACATAGGCAAAGCCTGTTCGGCCCTGCTGCCAGGCATTCAAGAATTCCTGATTCACCTCCGCAGGTTCATCGCAGTAAAAAGCATCGGTTTCCAAACCCGTGTGGTTCTCCAGCTGCTGCAAATAACCTTGCCGCCAAATCAGCCTGTCCACATAAAACCGCGCAGCATCTTCAACTTTTGCAATGTGTGTCGCATCACCCTGCCCATGCACCCTGTTCACCAAGGCATTGAGTTTTTGCAGCACCTCGCGGTCGCTCACTACACCATAAGCCAGATAAGGCGACAGGCGTGAACAACCACTCCATGCTTTCAAAGGGCTGGAAATTGAGAAGGGATAACTTCTCAACTTGGCGGGTGTAAAAAATTTCGCGGCCACTGCCCGGGCCTGCGCACGGCCACCTTTCATGCGCAATGGTTTGTCATCGCCCACAGCCTGCGGCACAGTGGCACGGTTGAGTTCAACAGCGGGTTGGGGTGCGAAGAAGGCCTGCAAATTTCGCCCGGCCGGGTTTTTGATTTCTTCTTGGGCCGCCCGGTCCAGGTAAGTTTGAAAATTAATTTTTTCAGCAAACGGATTGGCCATGAAGGTGGCACGCTGCACATTGTTTTGGGGAAATTCATGAAGCGCCACACCCATGCTTTTGCACCACGCCGCCACGGCTTGATCGCGTCGGTATTGTGCAAGCTGCGTGGTTTCCTGGTGTGCCCAAACGTGGGTAAATTTGAACTGTGCATGCAGGCGGGCCAACACATCCACCGCCTCGCCCAATTCCTCATGCAGATAACCGCCCACATGGGCAAACTGTTGCTTCAAATCATCCAGGCATTCATGCACAAACAACTGGTGTTGGCGCGCAGTGTGCGCATCTGCAATTTGGCTGGGTTCGTGAATGTACAAGGGCAGCACAAGCCCGTGATGCTTGGCATTGCGCATGGCTTCAAACAGCGGCAGGTGGTCGCTTAAACGCAAATCCCGTTTGAACCACAACACCTGCATACTGCGTTCCTGCAACTTTAAAGCGGCTGCAACACCCCGGCTGCCAACAGCGCCAACACCACCACACCCAGCACCACACGGTACACCACAAACAGGCCGTAGCCACGCGTACTGACCAGCTTGAGGAACCACACAATGACGGCATAGCCCACAAAGAAGGCAATGAAGGTTGCCAAGGCCGTGTTGGCCGGGCTGACCGGGCCGGCCACGCCCCAGCTTTTGTACAACTGGTAAAAACCGGAAGCAAACACCGCGGGCACCGCGAGCAAGAAGGAATAACGCGCGGCTGCCTCTCGGGTGTAGCCCATCAGCAAACCTGCGGTGATGGTTCCGCCTGAACGGCTCACACCGGGAATGAGTGCCAAGGCTTGCGCAAAACCAAACACAATGCCGTCGCGCCAGGTCATTTCCCTCAGCTCGGTTTGGCGTTTGCCCACCTTGTCGGCAAAACCTAGGATGAGGCCAAACACAATCAACATGATCGCGGTGAGGTACAGGTTGCGCAGATAGGTTTCAATCAGGTCTTGAAACAACAGGCCCAAAACAGCAATGGGCAAGGTGCCCACAATCACCAGCCAACCCAAGCGGGCATCGGGGTTCATGGGCACACCACTGGCGGCCTTGCGTCTGAAGGACCCACACCAGGCCAGAAAAATTCGGGCGATGTCTTGGCGGAAATACACCAGCACCGCGAGTTCGGTTCCAAGTTGTGTAATGGCGGTGAAGGCTGCGCCAGGGTCGAGCCCCGAGGGCAACATGGGGCCAATAATGCGCAGGTGCGCACTCGATGAAATGGGCAAAAACTCGGTTAGCCCCTGGATCAGCCCCAAGATAACGGCCTCAAGCCAACCCACACCGTTGCCGGCAACAAACATAGTGAATTCCCGGTAAATAGATCAATAAAGGCCGTTTTCAAGCCAAATTCAATGCGAACTATAGCAAGCCTGAATGGGGGAAAACATTTTTCTGAAGGGGAAAGAGGCCTGATATTTAACAAATGATTGTGCAACCCAGCCGGGATAATGAGGAAAATCAAATAGAAAGGCTTGGGTATGGACCATCGGAAAATTTATGTGACGCAGCCAGCGCTGCCGCCGCTTGCGGAGTTCATACCCTACCTGGAACAGATTTGGGACAGCAAAACCCTGACCAACAACGGTCCTTATCACCAGCAGCTTGAAAAGGCGCTGTGCGAGAATTTGGGTGTGCCTTTCATTTCCCTGTTTTGCAATGGCACCATTGCTTTGATGACTGCGTTGAAAGCCTTGCGCATTCAAGGCGAAGTGATCACCACGCCCTATTCATTCGTGTGCACCAGCCACTCGCTGCTGTGGAACGACCTGCAACCGGTGTTTGTGGATGTGGATCCGGTCACATTGAACCTGGACCCACGCCGCATTGAAGAAGCCATTACCCCGCAAACCAGTGCCATTTTGCCGGTACATTGCTATGGCCTGCCCGCCAACACCACCGAGATTCAACGCATTGCCGATGTGTACGGCCTGAAGGTGATTTACGACGCGGCCCACGCCTTTGGCGTAAAGCAAAACGGCGAGAGCATTTTGAATGCCGGTGATTTGTCAGTGCTCAGCCTGCATGCCACCAAAGTGTTCAACACCTTTGAAGGTGGTGCCATTGTTTGCAAAGACGCCAAAACGAAACAACGCATTGATTACCTGAAAAACTTCGGCTTTGCCGATGAGGTCACCGTGATGGCACCGGGCATCAACGGCAAGATGAGCGAGCTGAACGCCGCCATGGGCATGCTGCAATTGAAGTATGTGGACCAGGCCATTGAAAAGCGCCACCGCATACAGGCCCTGTACCGCGAATTGCTGGCCAATGTCCCCGGAATCGAACACATGGCTGTGCCCGAGAATGTGGAATGGAACGGCGCTTACTTTCCGATTTTCGTGAATGCCCACTACCCCATTACGCGCGACGCGCTGTACGCCCGTTTGCAAGAGCACGGTGTCCATGGTCGCCGCTATTTTTTCCCATTGATCAGCAGCATGCCCATGTACCGTGGTTTGTCCTCCGCCGCGCCACGCAATTTGCCCAATGCCCACAAAGCCGCTGAACAAGTGTTGTGCCTGCCGATTTACCCTGACTTGCCACTGGAAGATGTGGCGCGCATTTGCGTGATTATCGACGAGGCCAGCCGTGGCTAAGGTGCTGTTGGTCGACACCAATTTCTCTTCAGGACCTATCCTGAACTACCTGCGCAACGCCGGGCACACGGTGATGTTTGCGGGTGGCAAGCCCAACGACTTTCTGGCCAAGGCCACGCCGGGTTACCAACAACTGGATTATTCCAGCCCCGCCGCTCTGGCCGATTTGTGCACCCAACTGGGCATCGAGTACCTGGTGCCCGGTTGCAATGATCGTTCGTATTACTCCTGCGCAGAAGTGTCGGAGACCTTGCACTTTCCTGGCATTGATCGCCTGGAGGCCACAGAGACCATCAACCACAAGCAGAAGTTTCGCAGCTATGCACAACGCGAGGGTTTGTCGGTACCCCGTGTGTTTGGCAACGATGAAACACCTGCTTGCGCCGTGATTGTAAAACCGGTCGATGCCTACAGTGGCCGCGGCATTACAGTGGTGCAGGCCGGCGAAACCAGTCAGTTGCACAAGGCAATTGGCACCGCCAAAGCCGAATCGAGAAGTGGTGATTGTTTGGTCGAAGAATATGTGGAAGGCCAGTTGTACAGCCATTCTGCGTTTGTAGTGAATGGCCGCGTGGCGCAAGACTTTGTGGTGATAGAACATGGCTCGGCCAACCGCTTTGTGGTCGACACCAGCCACCTGGCCATCGATTTTCCGGTGGAGGTTCACACCCGTATTCGCCGCGAAATTGAACATTTGGCGCAAAGCCTGCGCCTGTGTGATGGTTTGGTGCACACCCAGTTTTTGCTGAAAGGCAATGAATTCTGGCTGGTTGAAATTACCCGCCGTTGCCCCGGCGATTTGTACAGTCAGTTGATTGAACTTTCAACCGGCTTTCCCTATGTGGCCAGCTACGCCAAAGGGTTTTTGGGTCAACGTGCAGCACCTGGCCCTTTGAAGCAGAATTTCATTTTGCGCCACACACTGACCCTGCCCCACGAAGGCTTGTTGCAACACCTGCACTTTAACCACCCGGTACACATGGAGCGTTGGGTGCCCATTGCCGCCACTGGCGACTTCATTGCGCCCAGCCCGGTAGGCCGCATCGCCCTGCTGTTTGCACGCTGCACCAACGCGGTTGAACTTCAAACACTGGCCAGCCTTGCCACACAGCGCAGGCTTTACACCTTCAATGGTTAAAGCCCCACGCAAAGGACATTGAACATGAGCAAATACAACGCACTGAAACCACTGCACAAACCCATCAGGGTCGCCATGATAGGCGGCGGTGTGAATTCGGCTGTGGGCCGCGTGCATGAAATTGCCATGAAAATGGACAATGAATTCGACCTGGTGGCGGGGTGCTTTAGCCGCAATCCGGAATTCAATGCTGAATCTGGCCGCCAGTACAATGTGCCGGCCAACAAACTGTACCCCAGCGCAGAAGCGCTGATCGATGCTGTAGAGCACGAAGTGGATGCGGTGGTGATTGCCACGCCGATCAAGTCGCATGCGCAGTACATTCATTTGGCACTCGACCACAACTTGCGGGTCATCTCCGACAAGCCCCTGTTGGCCAATGTGCAGGAATGCAAAGAACTACTGGCCCGTGTCCAGCCCGACAACACCCAGGTATTTTCAATCTTCAATTACACCGGCTACCCCGCGGTGCGAGAGATGAAACGCCGTGTGGAAAGCGGGGCAATTGGCAGCGTATTCAAGGTGATGGTGGAAATGCCACAAGACTCCTACATGCGGCTGAGCAACCAAAACAAAACCCACGCCATTCAATCGTGGCGGCTGGAAGACGGCGACATCAGCTGTGTGTCGCTCGACCTGTTTGTGCACCTGCACAGCCTTGTGAACTTTGTGTGCGGCAACACACCTCAAACAGTCAACGCCTGGCAACGCGCAATCACCAACGTATCGCCGGGGCTCATTGATGAAGTGGATGCTGTCATTCAATACAGCAACAACCTGATGGTCAATGCGTGGTATGGCAAAGCCGTGTTGGGTTATCGCAATGGCTTGCGCATACGCGTGTTTGGTACCAAGGGCAGTTTGCAATGGCATCAGGAAAGCCCCGAAATGATTGAGGCCGCTGATGAAGCAGGCAACCGCATGCTGCTTGACCGAATTTCAACGGGCAGTGAAATAACCGCACAGCCCCGCTACAACCGCTTCAAGGCTGGCCACCCCTCGGGTTTTATCGAAGCCTTTGCCAACTACTACGCCGACATTGCACAAGCCATGCGCGATGAGAAGCTGAATGCCTACACCTTGTCGACTGGTGTCGCTGCAGAAGGCCTCACCTTGAGCCAGGCGATTGCACAAGCCTCGGCCACTGGCCGCACCGTTCAACTTTAAGTTTGAGATTGTCTAAGCCATGACCACAGCAAGCCTGGAAGAACAACTACAACCGCTGTTTGATGACATTGACGCAAAATTGCAAAACATCGAGAGTGGGGTATTCATTCAACAGCAGGACGCAGAAAAAACCATCAATCAGTTGGCTGTGTTGGTGAATGAGTGCCAGAACAAACCGTATGCCAGCTTGATGCAATTGAACATACAAGGCACAACCGAATTGTGCACGCGGTTTGCCGCGCTATACGTGAATGTACTCACCGACCTGAAGCACACCCTGAGCTTGAATAGCTTGCTGGTGTTGACCAAACAAAAGCGCTTCATGAGTCATGTGTTTGAGGTGTCCGGCTACGGCAGCAACCGCGCAGTACTCAAGCTGTTGCTGAACAAGGCACACGAGCGCAAAGCCAAACAACTGACAGACAACCCCGCTTTGGTACGCGCCCTGCTGCTGGCCAGCGTGGGCGATCTGGACCCCGCCGACCTGGTAGAACTGACTCTGGAAAGCACGGAAACCTCGGCCCTGTTGGCGATTGGCCTGTTGCTCGACCGCCTGCCCTTGACCGTGACAGGCGACGCTGGCCGCACCTTCCTGCTGGAGGAGTACAACCCCTACAGTGCACTGCGCCCCTTGGACCAATACCGCGCTTTGATCTCCAATATCTGGATGCTGTGCAGCTACAGTACCAGCCCGCGCAAGCATGAAATTAAAAAGCACCTTAACCACTGGTTCAAGCGTGTGCACAAGGCCAAAGGCATTCAGCCCAAACCCGCTGGCAGCGTGCGACACACCGGGAATATCGACAACAAACCCGTGATGGTGGTGATTGCAGAAACGTTCAAGTCGGTGCACGCCATGTACCGTTGGTATGCGCCCATGATCAAACGCCTGAAACGCGATTACTACATGGTCGTGGTATCAATGAAAGCCGATGTGGATGACCAATCCATTGGCCTGTTCGATGACTTCATTGAAGTACCCGAAGAAGAAATGAACCTGCAACCGGTGCTGAACCAATGTACACCCGACATTGCCTGGTTCATGAGCGTGGGCATGCGCTCTTGGGGAATTTCACTCGCAAACCTGCGCTGGGCCCCACTACAAGCGATGAGCTTTGGCCACCCGGCCAGCAGCTTTAGCAGCGAGATGGACGTAGCATTTGTGACCACCCGTGTATTTGGCGGCTCCGGCGTGGTGAATGAGAACATGTTGATTCTGGAGAGTGAAATTGGCAATGTGGCCGAGGCCCACAAAGACTTGAAACTGCCACCACCCGCGGTGCTGGATGACGCTGTGGTGTCGATTGCGGTGCCCTGCAACACCATGAAGATCAACCTGGGCTTCATGACTACGCTGAAGGAGATTGAACGCCTCTCGGCCAAGCCGATTCGCTTCACCTTCTTCCCCAATGAATATGGTGTTGGTCACCTTTCAACCGAGAAACGCCTGCGCAGCTTCTTCCCCACCGCCGTGGTGGCCCGCCGCACGGGTTATGAAGCCTACCTGAACATGCTCAACCAGCACCACCTGGCACTCAGCCCCTTCCCGTTTGGCAACGCCACCAGCACCATCGATTGCATGGTGTTGGGCCTGCCCGTGGTCAGCCTGATCGGTGCCGAACCCCATTCTCGCAGTGACTACGACATTTTGGCTTCGCTAGGACTGGCTGAATACTGCGTGGCCGATTCAGTTGAAAACTATGTGCATGGCGTGGTGCGTTACATCAACGAGCCGGGCCTGCTTGAGGAATTGCGCGCCATGGTGGCATCCAAACAGTTCATGGATTTGCATCAGCAACACGAAAACGAGTTTTCAGATGAAATGTGCAAGGCCTTGAACTGGGCCTATGCAAACCAGAATGAAGTGCGCGGGCCACGAGGTTTGGTGATTGAAGCGCAAGGTAGGTGGAAGTAATTACTTCCACCCCTGCAACCATTGCGCTTCGTCTTGCAAATCCCGCCAGTGAATAATTTGTGTTCGGCCTGAATGCACAGCTTCCAGTTCAAAGTGTTCAATGGGTAAATCTTCGCTGGCTGGCTTCACCGCACTGCGAACCAGAAAATGCTTTTCCTTGTTCACGGGCTTTGCGGCGGTCCACTTGCTGAGCAGCAATTTCTTGGGGTTCAACTGGCGCATGGTTTAACTGCCTTGCGGCGACAGTTCAAGCTTGTTCAAATCAAAACCTTTGGCTTTCAGGCGTTGCAGCAGTGCATCGTATTTGGCTTTGTCCACTTGTTGCGTGCGGGCCAATACCCACAGGTATTCACGGCTGGGCTCGCTCACTGCCACCAACTGGTATTCGGGATCCAGGTCGATCACCCAGTACTTGCCCCATACCATGGGCAGCCAACTTAACCACGCGGGTGCAAAACGCACTTCCAGTTTTGGCGACTTCAAACCTCCAATTTGACGAGCCTGGCCCTCGGCTTCATCCATGTCGCCGCTGGCCTGTTGGCAACGGTTCAATACTTTCACAGTGCCGTCTTTTTGTAATGAATACTCAGCGCTGGTATTGCGCACACATTGTTTCTGAAACCGGTTTGGATACTTCGCAATTTCAAACCAGGTGCCCATGTAACGGGGAATATCCAGCGACTGAATTGTTTGAAGCGGTTGAGGCGGGTTGGCCGCAAGTGCGGGCACGAGAATCATGAAACTCGTTAAACACGAAATTAGTAATTTCATCGAATGCTTTTAGATTGATTGAATAGTTGAAGTGCTGGGCACACTGTTTACTAACCTGGCTAAATCACACCATGGCTTAATACTCCAATGGCTGCGCGCCAGGCCGGAAGGTGAAGGCAATACGAACAAAACTGTGTTGCCAATTTTTTCTGCTTGTAAACCATAGTTCACTTTACCACCCAAAAATTCTTGCCCAGCACGCTTGCTGGTGAAGGCCAGAACTTTAGGGGTGCAGTGCAGAATTTTTCTACGCAAGTCATTTGGCGCGAAGTCACTTTTCTTCAGTGAACTGTCTGCGCCATACACCTGCTTGGCCAGGTCAGTTAGCCCAAGCTTGTACTGGGTGATGCTTTGAAAATCTACCGGTGAAACCTGCTGCGGCGTTAAGCCCACCTCAAACAACGTTCGCCAAAAGGCATTGCCTGCGTTGGCGTAATACGCACCACGCTGGGCGGATACCGTACCGGGGGCGGTGCCGCAGAATATGATGTCTAAGTCCGGCTGAAGAACGTCGGGTAAAACTGGCACCTCGGCAGAATCCCTTTTAAACCCAGCGATTTACAGCCTCGGCCGTGTCACCGGGATTGGTGTTAAAGCAGATTTTCGCACTCGGTGCATGCGCATGGATGGTGTTGATTATTTTCTCAAACAGCAGAAAATGTGTGGGCACTGTTCTAACGCCTGCACCCACCAACACGCAATCATATTGTTTCTGGATTAAAGCGTTTCGAAGCACGTCTTCAGCCGTGGCACCAAAGTCGGTCAGGCACAGTTCAGCTTCATAACCTTGTGCTTTCAAACTAGCCGCGCCGGCATTCAACCCTGCCATCACCTTTTCGGCCGTCAGCCCAGGGAAGGCCGCATATTCAGGGCTGGAAAAGTCAATTAACTCCGGTTGCAAACCAACAATGAGAACCTGTTTGCGCTTTTCCATACTTTTCTCCAACGTATTGCCTCAGAGCATGACCAGTTACGACTTTTCAACCACCCAGGCTGGTTGCGATAAATACTGCACATCGTGTTTTCACGCTGGGTCCTTGATCAAGCGAATGTCCACTTCACGCTCCACATACTTCCATTCCTCCGAAGCCCGTAATTTCACGAGCAACTCATCAAATACATCGGTGTGCTCTGGCGCAAATTCAAACCAGGTTAAAAAGTCAAAAGGCTCACCAAGATCACGCGAGTGATGCAATTGCCGGGCAATTTCGGGCAGGTAAGCCAATCCAATTTCAGTGTGGTGCGACTGTGCCTCGAATATTGCACGGCGTTCATCTTGCGACAAAGCCCACCACTGCGCATTTTTCTTGATTGGAATAAGCGCAGCACAGGTAGAGGCAGGTCGATTCAAGCCCTCTTGCCTGGCGCGTAGTTGGGTAATTTCATGGCGCTCGGCATAACGCACATTGCTGGTAAAACCCTGAAGTACCCAAGTACCGCGCTGGTTTAGCTGGTTTAGCTGGCTTGCTGGGGTGTTCACCACGTTCAGCCTTTCTACGGCCTCAACAGGTGCGCCCACAATCGCAGCGCAGCGGGTAACCTGCCACTGGCCCTCGTGGCCACCGATGAATGAATAGTGATTGTTCATGTGAAATCTATGTATTAGGCAACTAATACAATTAGTTTAATCTGAACCGGATGATTTGCGGACAAATTTTTCAGTTCAGGCGCTGTACATATGCATAAATCGCCCACAGGTTACCCGCTACAAGCAATGGCACAATCATGCTGGGTGCCAAGGCCATTGGAAACTGCATGGCCACCTCAAAAGTAGGTGGCTCAGCCCACACCTGAAAAATGCCGGGCAGACTCATGTTGATGACCACCATGCCAAGCATCAAAATAATACCCGCTCCAATCGCATGCCATGTAATCCAGAAATTGCGTGTGACAGGGCGTTTTGTCATATGCCATGCCACTGCGATTGCGGACAATCCGAACAACAAATCGGGTACACCCACCCAAAGCTCAACGGATCGTGGGAACTCGCCTTGATAAGTTTTTATTGCAGTGCCAATTGCCGCAACACGCAGTACCTGGAAATATGCAAACCAACGCAAGGGCACGACCTTACCTGCTGTGTTTAATGCACTGCGTAATCGAGGGAACAGCAGCAATGGAATGGCCACCACCAAGAGGGGAATGAAAGGAAACCACAACCCTGGGTAGAGCGAAAAAAATTCTGGGCTGGAATAGAAACCCTGATAAGCCAGAGCAGCCGAGATAACACCCCATGTAAAAACCAGGAATGACAAAGCTGCGACACTGTTGCGCTGTGCTTTGTCGATAAAGTTGTTGGCATACGCATGGCGCGCAAGCAGGTATGGAAATGCTGACACAGCAACCATCAAAAACGGGATCGAGGAGAACTGGATCATGGTTGGCCTTACTCAAAATCAGATTATGGTTGAAAAGGGGTGTCTCAGCAGAAAAAACGGACTTCACGCCAACAAAAATCCGACACCCCAGAGTTTGATCTGATGTTCTTTTAGCCGTTGTCCGGAATACTGGGTTCAACCAATTTGACAAGTTGTTCAAGCGATTCTTGCCAGCCCAGATAACACATTTCAACGGGAATTACGGCGGGAATCCCTTCTTGAACGATGTGCAGTTCTGTTCCACAAAACACAGGTTTCAAATCGATGGTCACCATCATTTCACCAGGAAGGCTTTCGTCGTCAAAGCGATCCGTGTGGCGAATGCGTTGATTGGGTACAAGCTCAATGTATTTCACCTCGAATGAGTGCCTACCGCCAGTGCTGAAGTTAATGAACGACATACGGTAGCCACCACCCACACGCGCGTCAATCTCTTGAATACTGCCAGTGAAACCATAAGGCGGCAGCCAATACTCCAACGCACTTTTATCGGTGAACGCCTTGTAAACCCGTTCTGCTGGCGCGCGCAATACCCTGTGCAACTTCACTGTACCTGTGTTGTTCGACATCGTCATCTCCTTGAAAATTGTGCCTACCTGGATAGTCGAACGGGACAAGGCAGAATCGACAGTTGTACAGAAATCTTTTTGTTCAAGGATGCTATGGATCAATTACCGGGATTGGACTTTCTTCCAGTCGTCGGTCAACACGCCCTGGTAGCCCCAGTTCCTTTCAGCAATTTTTTGAATAACGATGTAAATATGCCATGTATCGC
Source organism: Limnobacter sp. UBA7229 (assembly GCF_002473065.1). Classification (NCBI taxonomy): domain Bacteria; kingdom Pseudomonadati; phylum Pseudomonadota; class Betaproteobacteria; order Burkholderiales; family Burkholderiaceae; genus Limnobacter; species Limnobacter sp. UBA7229. The sequence continues at coordinate 78,261 of NZ_DKTN01000005.1, forward strand.
GAATGTGACGCTGCGCGCAAACACTGAGTGGGTAACCAAGTTACCGGAACACACAATGCTTTATGTCAATACCAAGTACCCCTCGCTCACCATGGTTGTTATTGACAGGAATGTTTTGGATAACTCAGTTACTTACTTCACATTCAAAGCCCTGACCACCGCATTGGATGCTTCTTGCGTGAAACTCAGAATTCCGTCTCGGACTGGCGCAAATTCCGCCTCAGTCAAGTTCTCAAAATCGGCGGGCGATTTAAAACCACGCAAGAAATATGAGGACTCTCCAAGACTTCGGCGCAAAGGTTCGGCCTTGGCGATATCTGCAACAGGATCAAGCACGTATACCTCCCAAGGGAAAGCCGCCACTGCCCTGTAACTGGTATAACCAAAAACACTGCGAGTGTACAAACCGGAGTGATCCACGTACCGCTCTGTACAGGGGCCTCCACCGCATTCCAGTGTTGCCACTACCCGGGCATCTTTCACAACGATCAAGGCTTTTAACTTGTGCTGCTCACGCAATTGACGAAATATTTCTTTCTTGCCTGCTGCCACTTGCCACTGGTCACCAGTGGCTTGAATCAAACCTGTCACTTTCTGATAATCAAATCCCTCCTGGCGAAGATCCACTACAGTGAAGCCTGCTTCTTTCACTGAACGCTCAATGGTGCGTCGGACGTCCACACCCAAATTCCACTGGTAAGGATACTTTTTCACAAAGTTGTTAAACACCGTGGTGCCAACGTGGGTGTGCGCAGGATTACCACCCACCTCAACCAAGACGCCGATTCGGTCACCTCGAGACGATTCGATTTTAGGCAGTTGAGGGGCCGTGGCACAACCAGCCAGCATGGCAGCAAGGAACAGAAGGCTAACTAAACGCATTGAAAGAATTTCCTTCGAAGGACATTAATGAAGTGATCAGAAGATCACAATTCTAGGGCACCCGTAAGCGAGTTAGAACGACAAATTTGAGGGGGGAGGCTACAGCACATCAAGACCCGCAGCCGGGCTTGAAACAATATTGACTTGTCTATTGAACCGCTCGCTTGAATAATTTCAAGTACTATTCACTGCCCTCGCTTTGTGCGCATCAAACTGGCCTTCGCCTTCACCCGAATTTCCAAAGCCCTGGCATCGCCCTTCTTCGCATGGTAACGCACCGCATGGCGCACCACCCACTTCAATTCATCGGACGCATTCGCCTGAAGCCAGCGCTCACAAGTTGAAAAGGCAATCTCTGGGTGGTCTTTGGCGATATCCCCAAGATGGTTGGCCACACTGCGGCGCACATACAACGACTCGTCGTATTTAAGGTGTTCGAGTATGGGCAATGTGGGCTGCGGGTTCGCTACAAATGACTGAATCCGTTTTCCCCAAGGCAGCTTGGGGCGTGTGCCCTCACTGCACAGTCGCCTTACATGCGGGTTAGGGTCAATTAGCCACTTGCCAACTTGTTCCAGAGTGCGCACTTGATGGTGTATGAGAAAAGGTCGAATGGCAAACTCTGCCGTAAACCGCATGGTGAGTTCACGCAACGCCTGCATGGAGATATCGAATGGATCGTTGCCGTCGTTGTAACTTGGGTCCAAACCGAAATCAGCAATGAAAAAACTGTGTGGCATGTAGAAAAACCCAGCCAGTCCCAAGGTCCCCACTTCAGTGTCTGCCGGAGTGAAGGAATCAATCAGAATGGACACAGCTTGCTGGTAATTGCCGGGTAAAAATTCCCGCAACGATTTTGCAATATGTTGGGCACGCTGCATCAGCTCCAGGGGTTCAAGATTGGTCAGTGCATGCTTGCAAAACGCCTCGGCTGGAAATGTCTTGTACGCATACAAAATGTTTTGAGCCAGGCACTCAATCAACTCCCGGTTCATCAAGACCTTCAATGGTGTGCCTTTTTGAATCGCGTTGGGCGCCAGTGGAACGGTGGGAGGACGTGGCTGCATTAGATTTCAATTCCGAGAAGTGTTTGCCAAGCCGACAGGTCTGCGGTTGATGGCGGTGGCGATGTGTAGGGCGTTGTGCATTTGACTCGACAATACTTTAGATTAATTGAGACTGGGAGATCATTCATGAATCGAAGCTAATATTTTCTTGCCCACAGATCAAATGAACATACCGATTGGTTGCAACTAGAAAACCGATTCCAATAGTCAATATGAAGAGACTCCACAGCCCGCTTCCAATAGCGAAGTTTCCAAGAAGCAGCATGCCATGCAACCGTGCTGCGCCAGAGATTCGATCTTGCTTTTATATGGCTGGGAGCCCCGCTCCTTAACTCGTTGAACCGCTCGAAGGCATAGCTGCTAGGTCCATCCACATCGCCTCCCAGACGTGACCGTCGGGATCCGCAAGGTTACGGTTATACATAAAGCCAAGCTCCTGAGCGGGGTTGATGTCTGCTGTTCCGCCATTTGCTGCAGCCGCCTCGTTCATGGCATCGACGGCTTCGCGACTATCGCACGACAAGGCAAGCATGACTTCGCTAGATGTTGCTGGCGGAATAGGACGGTTGGTGAAAGTACGCCACTTGGCGTGTGTAAGCAGCATGACGTTGATCGCCTCGCTCCACACCATACAAGCAGCGGTATCGTCAGTGAACTGTGGGTTGTTCTCAAAGCCGATGGACTTGTAGAAAGTTATTGATGCGTCGAGATCCATTACGGGCAAATTCACGAAAATCATTTTGGACATGGTTTGGTTCCCCCAGGTTGTTGAAATAGCGACATCTTTGTACGGTGTCTTCTATTAGTCGAGCAGAGAACCGCAATTTCGACAGTGTCCAGAAAGTATTTACGATACCGCCCATTTTTGCTGGGTTCAGTTTAGCCCTACGTGGTTTTTCTCAACACTGAATTTGGGGGCATCATAAAGTAGCCGGCTCGCAGTATTGAATCTTGCAGGCAGGTTTTTGCGAACGTCACCGAACTGGCGAATATTACGAGGAGCCGAGAATGGCGCGGCTGGCGGGGATCGAACCCACGACCCTTGGCTTCGGAGGCCAATACTCTATCCACTGAGCTACAGCCGCGCAAGAAGGCGTTAGTGTACACCAGCGCTGGGATCTAGGATACTGACGGCATATGTCCACCGTATAACCAATAAAAATGAAAATCGCCAATATTCTTCGCTCCAAAGTGGTGTTAATACCGCTTTTCATCCTCGTTTTTGTTTACCTGTTCGCTTGGGCCGGGCTACCGCGCCTGGTGCATTGGCAGGCCGAAAAGCAGGTGCTTGAACGCTCGGGCCATGTGCTGAAAATGGACTTGCCCGAGGTCAACCCCTTCAAGTTGACCTTTCGGATCCCCAAACTGAGCCTGACCACACCCGAGGGCGAGCAGCTGGTGGCGTTTGATCACCTGTTTGTAGACGTTTCCGGTACGGACCTGTTCACCGGCCTTGTGGCGCTGGATCAAATTGACCTGAAAAATCTGAACCTGAATGTGGCGTTGCTGCCCGAGGGTAAGAACAACTTCACCGCGCTTCTGGATGCTTTCAAAACCGAAGAGCCTGAAGAGGAAAACACCGAGCCGCCGGCGTTTTTGTTAAGCCATTTGTTGATCAGCGATGCAGCTGTTGATTTTGAAGACCGCCGCAAACCCGATGGCCTGAAAACCCGCTTTGCACCGCTAAACCTAGAGCTGCGCGATCTGGCCACCCGTTCTGAAACCGATGGCGACTTTGTGCTGAATGCCGTGACCGGGCTGGACGCCGAACTGAAACTGCGCGCGCAAATTCAGTTGGCCGACCCTTCGGCCACGGGTGAGTTCTCGCTGACTGGTTTGAACCTTGCCAAGCTTGAACCCCTATTGGCACCGCTTTTGCCCACAGCACCGCCCGCTGGTAGCGCCGACCTGGCATTGAACTTTGATGTGAACCTGAAGGAAGCAGCAGCCACGTCGCAGACCAATGAAACCGCCCCTGCCGATGGTGCCCCCCAAGCCAATCAAGCTGCGCAACCCAAAGTACTGATCAACAACATCAATGCTGAGGTGCGTGATTTCAACATGGCCGCCAAGCCACATGGTGCCAGTGCTGCTGCCCAATTCAGGAAACTGAACATCAACAACGCCAGTTTTGATTTGCAAGCCAACAAAGCTGAACTTGCCGGAATTGTGCTGGCTGGCCTGCAGTTGAACCATGGCAGCAAAGCCAAGGCGATTGGTCTGGACACGATTGAAGTTGGCCCAATCCTCGTAGACCTTGCCGAGCAACATGCAGAGGTTAACGCCGCCACGGTGAAAGGTGGCGCTGTGAATGTGAAGCGCAACGCCCAAGGCGAACTCGATTTGATGGCGGCGATCAACGACTGGATTCCCGCAAAAAAACCGGTGGATAAAAGCGCGCCTGAAACAAGCGACGAAGCCCCTGCAAAACCTTGGACCTACGCTGTCAATACCATCGATGTTTCGGGTATTAACGCCAGCATTGAAGACCAAACAGTGAACCCTGCGCTGAATATTGGCTTGAACAATATTGCAGTGTCCACGAACGGCGTTACTCAAGACCTTTCCAAAACCCTGCCACTGAAAGCCAGCCTGAATGTGGCCAGTGGTGGAAACATTGCCGTGAATGGCGACATCAACCCCAGCACCGCAGCCACTCAAATGAACGTGGAGGTGAATGCGCTGGCCTTGAAACCCGCACAGCCTTTCATCGGCCAATTTGCCAAACTGAACCTGGTCAGCGGTGCCATTTACACCAAGGGCAAAGCCACCTACAACGCCAGGGAACGGGGCTATTCAGGTAGCCTCACTGTGGCAGGCTTGCGCCTGAATGAAGCGGGCACCAACAACTCGTTTTTCGAATTCAAAAAGCTGTTTACCCCCGGCCTGCGTGTGAATGCCCAAGGCTTGAATATTCAACGCCTGACGCTTGAAGGCCTGGATACAGCGCTGTTGATTGCGAAAGACAAATCAACCAACATCAGCCGAATTCTGGTGAACAAGGAAGAACCAACAACGGCCACGCAGCAACAAGCTGAACCTGCAAAGCCGGCCGACAACACTCCCTCTGCATTCGCAGTCAATATTGACCGCTTCAATATTGCCAACAGTGAAATGGACTTTGCTGACGAGTCGCTGTTCATTCCGTTTGGTACGCGTATTCACAGCCTGGAGGGCGTGGTGAATGGCTTGTCGAACAAGCCCGGTACCCGTGGTGAACTGGCTTTGAAGGGCGCAGTCGATGAGTTTGGTGAGGCCGATGCACAAGGCACCATCAACCTGCTGGACCCCACCGCCTACATGGACATTGCCGTGAAATTCAGCAATGTCGAAATGCGCAACCTGACACCCTATTCCGGCACCTTTGCGAACCGAAAAATCGAGTCGGGCAAGTTGTCGTTGAACCTGGTGTACAACATTGAAAACCAGCAACTCAACAGCAGCAACCAAGTGATTGTCGACAAACTGAAACTGGGCGAACGTGTGCAAAGCCCGCAAGGCCGCGACCTGCCCCTTGAGTTGGCAATTGCCATTCTGGAAGACAGCAATGGCCGAATCGATTTGGGCCTGCCCATCACAGGCGACTTGAACGATCCCCAGTTCAGCTACGGTGCCATTGTCTGGAAAGCCATTGGCAATGTGCTGACCAAAATCGTGACGGCACCCTTCCTGGCCCTGGGTGCCCTGTTCGGTGGTGGCGATTCAGATGAACTGGGCAAGATTGAATTCACCGCCGGGGCCAATACGCTCAGCCCTTCTCAGCGGGAAGGCTTGAAAAAATTGGGCGAAGCACTGACCACCCGCCCCAACCTCGCGCTGACCGTGCAAGGCACTTGGGCACCAGCCGACAAAACCGCAATTCAAAACCTGCAAATGCGCCGCGCTGTAGCCACACAGGCAGGCGAAAAACTGCAGCCGGGTGAAAACCCCGGCCCACTGGCCTTGAACAATGAAACCACTCAAAAAGCAATTGAAGCATTGTTTGAAAAACGCTTCAGCGGTGGCGAACTGGCCTCGCTGAAAACCGGTTTCAGAAAAGCCAACCCGGGCCAACTGGAACAGGGTGTGGCAGGCAAAGCCTTGGGACAAATCACCAATTTGTTCAAAGACACACGCGAGCTGAGCGACGCTGAAGTGAATGCACTGAAAGGCAAAAACTTCTACGCCGTTCTTGCGCAAAAGCTGCAAGATTCTGAAGAAGTAAGCACTGCACAATTGCAAACCTTGGCCACAGAACGCCAGCAACTGGTGAGCAGTGGGCTGACTTCAGCAGGTGTGCCCGCCGAGCGCGTGAAAACCGATACGCCCAAGGAAACCAAAACCAATGATGACAAAACCGTGCCGATGGAACTGGGTGTGGCTGTGAACAAGTGAGCTACTAGAAACTAGACAATAAACCCCGCCTGGCTGGCCAATACCTCGCGGGTTACCCGAATAAATTCGCGGGTTTTGGCGGGCATGGGATTGGCATAAGGGCACACGGCGAATATATCGGCCGGTGCACCCGCCCATTCGGGCAACACTCGCACCAGCGCACCGGTTTTCAGTTCCTGCTGAATGTCCCATTCCGAGCGCAACAACACACCCTTGCCCTGCAAGGCCCATTGCACGGAAACATCCCCATCGTTTGAACTCACTGGCCCATGCACCTTGACGGTGGTCTCCTGCTTGCCGTTGCGCAATTGCCAATTGTTAAACGTGTGGTTCTCTTGCCGAATCACCAGGCAGTCGTGCCGGGTTAAATCGCCAGGGGTGTTCAATTCACCCGCCCCAGCCAAATAGGAAGGCGCTGCACACAATATTCGCCGGTTGCTGGCCAGCTTCTGGGCAATCAGCCTTTGGTCAGGCGGCTCGCCAAAGCGCACCGACAAATCAAAGCCGCCCTCGATTAAATCAATGGGGTGATCCGTCAGTTCCAGAATCACCTCCACCGCCGGGAATTCGGCATGGTAAGCCGACACCACATTGGCCACGTGTTTGCGACCAAAACCCAAACTGGCGTTGACCCGAAGCAGGCCGCGCGGGGTGTCTTGCCCGGCACGCAAGGTGGCCTCCAGCACATCAATTTGACGAAGAATGTTGGCCCCCTCGGCCAGGTAACGTTCACCCTCGGCACTCAAACCAATGCGCCGCGTACTGCGGTGAAGCAGGCGAACACCCAGCCTTTTTTCCAGTGCAGCCAGTCGGCGGCTAACGGCAGGCGGAGTAACATCAAAGGCCATGGCAGCGCTGGCCAGGCTTTCATGGCGCACCAGTTCACTGAAAAAAGCGAGATCAGACAACTGCTTCAAAACTTGCTCCAACAAGGATTCGTGCGTATTTGTTAATAATATTTTAAATATTGAATCATTGTAGATATTTTTATAACGAATACACTGAGCGCTTCCACATCTACAGCACACCACCCATGTCTTGGCTCGCTCTTCCTGATTTGCTCCTTGTTTTGTCGTTGGGCGCGGCTTTGGGTTTCTTCGGTGGGCTGTTTGGTATCGGGGGCGGCATTATCGCCGTCCCGCTTTTTATTATCGGGTTTGGCATGGACCAGGCCCTGGCCCAAGGCACCGCACTGGTGCTGATGGTGCCCAATTTGCTGATTGGCTGGTGGCGTTACAACCAGCATCACAAGCTGCCCTGGCTGGCCGTGGCTGCAATTGGCATTACTGCGACTGTAACCACCTGGTTAACAGCCAAGCTGGCCGTACGCCTTGATCAAGACATACTGCACTGGATATTCAACCTGTTCATTCTGGCGGTGGGCCTGCGCATGCTGCTGCTGCGAAAAAACCCCAGCGCCAATTCAAACAACAGCGATCAACCTCGCACAGCCACCATGCCCATCGTCGGCGTACTCGGTGGCACCAGCATGGGCCTGCTGGGCATGGGGGGCGGCCTGGTGGCCACACCCATGTTAACCACCGTGTTCAAACACACCCAAACCACGGCGCAGGCTTTGTCGCTGGCTTTGGTGGCCCCCAGCTCGGTAATGGCACTGAGCACCTACGCCAATGCCCACCGCGTGAACTGGGAATTGGGCTTGCCCCTGGCTTTTGGCGGGCTATTTACCGTGTCGGCGGGTGTGGCCATCGCCCACTACCTGCCTGAAAAGGCCCTGCGCCGAAGTTTTGCGGCAGTCATGATCATTGCCGCTTTCTGGCTCATTTTGCAATCACTACACACGCACTAAGCTTTTCCGGTAAGAATAGGGGCTTGTCCACACTTGCCTTGTTTGCCTGATGAAGCTGGCGGCCCTGTTTCGTTTCGTGTTGTTTGCCACTTTGCTCGGCCTGGCCTCCAATGTGTGGATGGGCGAGCGGGCAGACCAGTTGCAAACTTCGCAAACAGCGCTGCTCACCGCCCGCTTGAATGCCATCAATGAATTGCGCTTGCTGCAATCCGAATTCGATGCACTGCAAACCCTGGTGGCCGCTTTTGTGGTCAGCAAAAACAGCCAGCACCTGGTGAATTATTACGAGTTGCTGGACGCCCACGCAGGCGCGCGCAAATATGCCCAGCCTGTCGACAATGTGTACTGGAGCAAGCTGATTGCGGGCAACACCGAAGCCGTACCCCTGGTGCCCGCCAAAGGTGAAACCCTGGAAAGTCGCCTGTTCGCACCGCAAAATGTTGCGCCCAACCTGAGTGGCGATATAAAAGAATCGGTCGAGAACATTTTGAGCTTAAGCAAACGCTTGCGCGAACGCGAGCAAATTGTGTTTGCCTTGACCCAAGGCTTGTACGACCCGGATGCGAGCAAGTATGTGTCGGAAGCGCCTGTGCGTGACGACCTGGCCATTCAAATGCTGTTCTCCGAAGAATACCTGGGCTTGAGCAATGCCATTCGCGCTGAAATTCAAGGCCGAATTCGCGCAGTTGAACTGGGCTTTCAAACCGTGCTTGCTGCGCAGGCCGACAACATCAAAGCCACTGCGAATTTCGACCTTTACCTGGGCTTGCTGGTCACCTTGATGGCCCTTGTGGGCCTGGCGGTGTTGCAACGCTTCGTTGTGGCGCCACTGCGAGAACTGAACAAGGTGAGCAAACAAATTGCACAGGGCAATTACAACATCAGTCTGCCCAACCCCCGCTTTGTGACCGAAATGAGCAACCTTGTGAAGGGCTTTGCCCTGATGATTGGTTCATTCAAGCGCGAACTGGAGCAGGGCGAAGCCGCAAGGTCAGCCGAATTGATTGCCCTGGAAGCCAAAATGGGCCGAGAGCGAGCCGAGGCGCAGGTAGAAGCACGCGGCATGTTGCTGGCCAATATGAGCCATGAAATCCGAACACCCATGAATGCCATATTGGGCATGACCGCGCTCACCTTGAAGTCGGATTTGCCCGAGCAGGAACGCAACTACCTGCTAAAAGTACAGGATGCCGCGAAATCGCTGCTGGGTTTGCTCAACGACATTCTGGATTACTCCAAGGCCGAGGCTGGCATGGTGGAATTCGAGCACATTCCGTTCACTCTGGATGAAGTACTGGCCAATTCATTTCTTGCGGTGCAAAGCCAGGCAGCCAGCCGCAAACTGATGCTGTTGAACGAGGTTGCGCCGGGCTATTCAAACCAGTTGGGCCAGCGCTTGGTGGGCGACCCTTCACGACTGCGGCAGGTGCTGAGCAACCTGCTGAGCAATGCAGTGAAGTTTACGGAAAGCGGATCGGTGCGTGTGTTCTCGAAACTGCAAACCCGTTCAGACACCGGGCTTGATTTGCGAATTGAAGTGCACGACACCGGCTCAGGTTTGAGCAAATCGCAGGTCGAGCGAATTTTTGAGAAATTTGCACAGGGTGATTCAAGCGTAAGCCGTGTGTATGGCGGCACGGGCCTGGGTTTGAGCATTGCCCGCGAGCTGGTGATTCGAATGGGCGGCCAAATTTCAGTCGAAAGCATCCCGGGTGTGGGCAGTTGTTTCTGGTTCTCTGTACCCGTGGTCTATGACAGCGATATTTTGATTGAACCCCTACCCTTGGGTTACCAGAATGGTGTGTTGTTGCACCAGCCGGGGCCTGTGGCCGACTGCGTAATGTCGGTGTTGAATGCCACCGGCATGCAAGCCACACTGGTAAGTACCCTGGGGCAGTGCATTCGGTACCTGAACGAGAACACCTGCGACTGGGCCTTGCTGCAATCGGATTTGCTCGACCCCAGCGAGCCACTGCCCGCTGAACTGCTTGAACACTTGAGCAACCCGGCCTTGCGCGTGGTGGCCATTGACCGTGACCTGCTTTCAGCCGACAGTGCTCTGCTGCAACTATTGCCCTCTGAACTCACCAAACAACTGATACACCTGGCGCACCCGGTGTTGATGCAAGACATTTGCGCTGCGCCGCGCCTTGATTTACCCACCTTGCCACGGCCCGATGCAACCCGGGAGTATCCTGAGGCCTTGCACGGAAAAAGTGCCCTAGTGCTGGAAGACCACCCGGTGAATCAGGAACTGGTGTGTTCCTACCTGAAAGCGGCAGGTATGCAGGTAACCCTGTGTGAACATGGCCAGGAGGCCGTGGAATTGCTGGACCCCGACGATGCCCCCCACTTTGATGTCATCGTTACCGACCTTGAAATGCCGGTGATGGACGGCTATGAATTCACAACCTGGCTGCGCGACCAAACCCGCTGGATGGACACCCCCCTGGTGGGTCTGACCGGGCATGCCTTCTCGGAAATACGCAACCGTTGTCTGGATTTGGGCATGGATGACTTTATCGCCAAGCCCGTGGAAGCCCGCGTGCTGTACGCCACCCTGGCCGACCTGTTGCACGCCGAAACACCTTCACCTTTGCCCACACCACCAGCGCTGCCCAATTTGTTCATGGAACACTGTGCCGACCTGCCGGCCAAGTTGCGCGGCCACCTTGAGCAGCTGGATGAAGTGGCCTTTGTGCGTGAAATACATTCCATGGTCAGCCTGTTGGCCTTGCTGGGCGAACAGGCTTTGCACCATGTATTTCGGGATTTTGAGCAAGGCTTGAACAACCAAACCATGGGCGCCAAAGAGGTGTTGGATCAAATTCGCACCGTGTGGCCTGCCTTGGTGAAGAAGTATTCTGAACTGACTGAGAAAGCCACCCCCACCTAGGGGAAACCTACCCCCTGAAATGGTGAACCTCCCCGTAAACGGTGAACCCTCACCTATGCGATGCCACGCCAAAGCAATGCAGTCGACAATACTTAAACGATGAACGGCAAAGCATTGGATTCAGCATGACCATTCGAGCACCCTACCAAGTGCTGCACAGCAGCCCTTACAAAAAATATTCCTTCGAGCGCGAGGTGTTTTTTGAAACGCTGGGTGCCTGTTGGGCGTTGAGTTCTCGCAACGTCAGTGGCCTGTTTGCCATGCAACTGCAAATCGACTTAAGCCGTGTGCAGTTACTCTACGGTGTACCCAGCTCTCATTTGCCCGAGACACTGCTGTTTCAGTTTCTGAATGTATTTCAAACCCGACCACGCAATGGTGCACATGCACAGCACATGCATGCCGAGCACAATGCGCTGGAGTTGATTGAGGACATGAACGAAGCAGACTTCCTGAATTTCACCACAGGTTTTCAGGATGCGGTGAATCAAATTCTGGAACCACTGGATTGCTGGACCAAAGAATGCCAGCAAGCACACCTGGCCTTGAAGTACTACGGCCTGAACCTGGTTGAAACAGGCATGCGTGAATCAAAATTCAAGCGCACCTACGCCGACCTGTTGGTGAACTACCTGCTAACGACGCAACGTGTGTTTTTGCAGGAAAGCAAAACTTCCACGTACAACTTTTAATCGCGACCCACTCGTGGACGCAGGTGTTGGCGCAACACCATTTTCAGTTCAAGAAACACATCAGGATCATTCAGCAAAATCATGTGATGCTTTTGCGCGAAGGTCACGCGTTGTGCTTTGCCAGTGTCGTCGGCCAGAGCAGAATCGGGTGTGACCAAACCGTCGCCCACCGTGGTGTTCAACCAAGACGAAGTATGGTCACCTATCGTTGATCCGATCAGGTGAAACATCACTTCCTGTCCATCGCGAGTTTGCAGCGCGCCCAAGCCGTGGTCCAAATCGCGAATGCCGCGTGAACGCACACCCAGCACCCGGCCAATCGGCCTGGCCAATTCAAACTTGCTGAACAATTGCTCACCCGCCGCCGCAAGTCGCGCAAGCGGTGCACCGGCATGGGGTGAGCCCAAACACACTACATCGCGAATGGCGCGTTTCAAAATAATATCGTCGTCGGTCAGTGCTTCAACCACCGCGCGACTGACCAAACCACCCATGCTATGCCCCACCAAGGTAATTCCCTCAACAGCCACAGGCCAATTGCGCACGAGCTTGTTCAACATGCGCTTGAATTGTCTTGCATTGGAATCAATGTTGCGGCCGGTGTTGTAACGCAGGTAAAGCGCGGTAACAGGAAAATCGTCTTGCAGCTTGTCACCATAAGGGCGGGTGGCTGGCTCACTGGGGTTGTAGTACATCTGCCAGCTGTCTTCATTGCAGCACAGGCCATGCACAAAAATAACAAGGTGGTTTTGAGCGTTGGGAAACTGCGCCATCAACGCAGCCTGATCGGCCTGCAAAAGCTGGCCGTTGGCATACAGATTCATGTGCACTTGCATGGGGTTGCGCGTGGCGGCCAAATGGTCGCCAAACACACCGTTGATCGCGCTGGAAATCGCCGACACCCGTTTGTCGGTTTTAGCATTCGGCATGCTGGGTACGGGCAGGTGGTTCACATCATCCATGAGTTCGCCACCCATGGCCTGGTCAATCACCTGAGGCGAGGCCAGGCTTTGGTTGGCTTGCCGAACCACCCAGGCTGCACCCGAAAACACACCTTTGCCTGCTTCGCGAACAGCGCCGTAAACCAAATCAGTAATTTCGTTGTGAACCGATTCAACAGGTTTGCTGGCATTGAGCGTGGCGGCACCCACCGCCTTGAATGGCATGTCGCTGATGGCGCGGTGAAATTCATGCACTCGCGTGGCGGCCTGCGCAATGGTGTCACCCACAAACATCAGTGTGCCTTCCAGCTTCTCGCCGGTGCTGGGTTCTTCTTTTTTGCTCATGCGGTGTCTCCGAATCGGAATTCGACGGTGTGTTTTTATTAGTGTACAAATGTACACTTAATTATTTTGCTGCGCTAGAAATTCCACTCTAAGAAGCAACTGTCAATTTCTATTTGACCGTTTTCGACAAACCAAAGCAATAGGCCCAGTACACCAGGCCAATGAACAAATACCCCTCCAGGTAAAAGCTGCGCCACTGCACATCCCCAGCCAGGGCCAGGCTGAGGGCACCGGTCAATTCAAACAAGGCCACAATCGTGACCAGTGAACATTCCTTGAACAGGGTAACAAAACTGTTGGTAAGGCTGGGCAAGCAGGCCCGAATCGCCTGCGGCAACACCACATGCACATTGCGTTGAACCACATTCAAACCCAGGGCCTTGGCCGCCTGCGCCTGACCGGCTGGCACGGCCTGCAAGCCGCCACGTAGCACTTCCGCCAAATAGGCGGCGCTGAACAATGCGATGGTGAGTAACACACGGGTGAAGAGGTCCAGCCCCTCACCTGGCAACCACAGGGGCAACACAAAGGCAGCGAGAAACAGCACTGTGACCAAGGGTAAGGCCCGCAACAACTCTATGTAAGCAATGCAGAACCGGCGCAATGGGGCAAATGCTGATTGCCGCCCCAAGGCCAGCAACACCGCCAGTGGCAGGGCCATGGCAAAGCCCACGGTGCTTAAAATAAGCGTAAGCGGCAGGCCGCCCCACAGGCTGGTGGGCACCACCGCCAAATCGGCAAAACCACCATGCAACAACACCGCACTGGCAGGCAACAACAGCGCCCAAAGCGCAAATGTGGTTTTGCTTTTGAATACATTTGCAGCCGTGGCAAACAGCAATGCCGACCACAGCACCAACACGGTGGCTGCGCGCCACTGTTCAGCCACTGGGTAACGGCCAAACAAAATAATCCGCCATTTCTCAGCCACCACTCCCCAGCAGGCGCCCTGCCCGGTGGCCTGCTGACAAGCTTGCAAATCGGGGCGAAAAACCGCACTCAGCACTGCCCAATCCAGCAAGGCCCACGCCAACGGGGCCAACAGCAGCGGCAAGGCCAGCCACAAAAAACGATTGATCAAAAGGCTGGGGTTCACAAGGCTCCCCTGTTGACACGGGTGTTGAGCACATTCATCAAGCCCGCAGCCACGGCGCTGAGCAGTGCGTAAGTGACCAAGATGATCAGCACGCATTCCACCGCTTTCCCGCTTTGGTTAATCGCCGTGTTGGCCACCGACACCAATTCCGGGTAACCCACTGCCACACCCAGTGAAGCATTTTTCAGCAAATTCAAGTACTGGTTGGAAAGCGAAGGCACCACCACACGCAAGGCCAATGGCAACACCACATGGCGGGTGGTTTGCGCATTGTTCAGGCCCAAGGCCAGCGCGCCCTGACGCATGCCGGGCCTCACGGCCTGCACGCCTGCGCGCACAATTTCGGCCACAAAAGCGGCCGTGTAAACCACCAGCGCCAGCAACACAGCGAGATATTCCGGGCTTAGTGCCCAGCCACCTTCAATCGAAAACCGCCCGCGCACCGGCGCTTCTGAAAACGTGGGAAACGCCAAGCCACTTTTGCTCAAAAACACATGGTCGCCCAGCGACCATGCCTGGCTGGCGATGGGTAGAAACTGGGTAATGGCAAAGTAAATCGCCAACAGTTGCAGCAACAAAGGCACATTGCGAAACAGGTGAATGTAGCCCCTGCACAGCCCTTTCAACAAAGGGTGCTGTGCCAGTTGGCCCAGACCAATGAAAAGGCCCAGCACGGTGCTAAGCAACAAGGCGGGCAGGGCAACTTTCAAGGTATTGAACAATCCCGCCAGCAGTATTTGCCAGTAGGGTGAATTGAATGCCACCTGTAGCCAGCCTTCACTGAGGCCGAAACCGGCAGGGTCACTGAGAAATTCAAAGTTCACGGGCAAGCACCTTCAGCGCAAAGGTGGGGCGTACATCAGCCCGCCTTGGGTCCACAGCGAATTCAAACCTCGTTCAAGTTTCAAGGGCGATTGCTTGCCCAAATTGGCATCGAACACTTCACCGTAATTGCCCACTTGCCGAAGAATTTGTACCACCCAGTCACGCGGCAAGCCCAGTGGTTTACCCAGGTTTTCTGCACCGCCCAACAGGCGCTGAACTGCCGGGTTGTTGTTACGCAAAGCTTGATCAAGATTCGCTTTTCCAACGCCCAGTTCCTCCGCTTCAATCATGGCAAACACAGTCCATTTCACGATGGCAAAAAACTCGTCATCGCCGCGCAACACTGCGGGACCCAAGGGTTCTTTGGAAAAAACTTCGGGCAGCACCATGTAGTCATCAGGCTGGCCGCTTTGGCTGCTTTTCAAACCAATCAGTGCCGACACGTCGGTTGAAAAAGCCTGGCAACGGCCACTGAAAAAGGCTTTGTAAGCAGCCTCAAAATTGTCATACACAATGGCTTTGGCGGTAATGCCTTGCGTGCCCAAATAAGTGCTCAGGTTTTTCTCATTGGTGGTGCCCGATTGCACACAAATTTCGGCACCCTTCAATTCTTTGGCGCTTTTTACGCCAAAGCGTTTGTGCATCAAAATGCCTTGACCATCGTAATAAGTAATGGCGGCAAAATGCGCATTCAGGCCAGCATCGCGGCCCAAGGTCCAGGTGGTGTTGCGGGAAAGAATGTCAATTTGATTGGCCTGCAAAGCAGCAAAACGTTGCTGCGAACTCAAGGGCGTGAACTGTACTTTCTGCGCACTACCCAACACAGCAGCGGCCACGGCGCGGCACACAGCCACATCCAGCCCACGCCATTGGCCATCGGCACCCAGTGCAGAAAAACCGGCCACGCCACTGCTCACACCGCAACGCACTGCATCGCGTTTGTAAATGGCATCCAGCACTGGGCCTGCGTGTGCAGTACTGGTTAACAACAGGCAAAACAAAGAACCCAACAAACCAGTTGCCAACAGTTTGAGTACCTTCACTGGCTTCCCCCTGTTTCATAGGCACCGCTCACTTTCAATTGCAGGCGACCCAGGTATTCTTTAATTGCAATAGTGCTTTCATCCAGTGCTTGCGGCTTGGGCAACCACTCCCAAAAGGCACGGCTTTCATTGAGCACACGAATGTCGGTGCGCACGGGGTACACAGTAAAACCCGCTTTTTCAAACCACAACACCGAACGCCCCATGTGAAATGCAGAAGTCACCAACGCAATATTGCTGGAATCCTCGCCCAGTAATTCTCGCGTGCGCAAGGCATTCTCAAAGGTAGTACGGGAATTGCCTTCAATCACCAAAGCATTTTCGGGTACCCCCATGTCGAGCATGAACATTTTCATGCCTGGGGCCTCCGCCTCCTTGCGCGGGTCGGCCTGAAACAGCCCACCACTGAGCACCATGCGTGGGGCCACGCCTTGCTTGTAAAGCCTTGCGCCTTGCCATACGCGGTCGCCAGCATCGTTCAAATCGGGCAATGCACGCACGCCGTCGTACCGCCCCTCCAGGCCACCGCCCAGCACCACAATCGCATCCACGTTCGGGGGCAAGGGCCGGTTGGCTTCCATTACCAGTGCCTCGTCTTCAAGCTGGCCCAGCAAAGTATCTCCTACCCAAGGCAAGCTGAACGCCAGCAACTGAAGCTGTGCCAACACCATGATGCGCGCGCGCCATTGCCTGCGACCAAACAGGCCCAAGCCCGCCATCGCAGTCAGGGCGATCCACAAACCCAGGGGGCTCAACAGCCAAATGGCGTACTTGGTCAGCTCGGCAGCCACAGCGTTCTCCACAAATTATTTCATGACCCATTGTAGACGGGCCACCGTGCGCACAAGCGCGTTAAACTGTTTTCTTCAACCACTCATGCTTGCCCGCCAACATGCCCTTTCCCAACCACCAACTCAGCATGACCGTGCTGATGACCCCCGACATGGCCAACTTCAGCGGCAAGGTGCACGGCGGGCATATTTTGAAATTACTTGATCAGGTGGCCTATGCCTGTGCAAGCCGGTATGCGGGCATGTATGTGGTTACGCTTTCAGTGGACAGGGTGTTGTTTCGCCAGCCCATTCGTGTGGGTGAACTGGTCACCTTTTTGGCCAGTGTCAATTACACCGGCAACACCTCCATGGAGGTGGGCATCAAAGTAGTGTCAGAAGACATTCACAAAGGCATTGCCACGCACACCAACAGTTGCTTTTTTACCATGGTGGCCATGAATGCCGATGGCACACCCGGCAAAGTGCCGCCTCTGGAGCCCCGCACCGACGAGGAAAAGAAGCGACATGCCAACGCTGAATTGCGCAAGGAATTGCGCAAAGAACATGAAGAGCGAATGAACAATTTGAAGTAGACTTTGCCAATGGACTTGAGCAATTTGTCGACTGAGATTGATTTGGAAACCACGCTGGATCGCCTGTGTGGCGACTCGGCTTTGTTGCTTGAAATTCTTGATTTGTTTCTCGACGAATTCGCCACTGAACAAACCAACTTGTTGGGCCGGGTTCACGTGGGTGATTACGCAGGCTTGGCCAGCAAGGCGCACTACTTCAAGGGTGTTGCCCAAAACCTGGGCTTACTGAAATTTTTGCCTGAAGTTCAGTTGCTTGAGCAGGCAGCAAAACAAAACGATTCGACTAGCTGCGTTCAAGCACTGAATTCCCTGCATGAAATTGCATGCCGCATTTTGGCCATAAGAAAGAACATGCAAGCTGCCTGAAATTCGATCAGGCTTTTTTCAGGTACTTGCCTAACACTTCAATCAGTTTGTCGCGGTCCAGTGGTTTGGTGAGGTAGTCATTCATGCCAGCGTTCAGGCACTTTTTGTCCTCACCCACCATGGCATGTGCGGTCAGTGCTACCACCGGTATGTTCGGGTTCACACCTGGCACGCTACCACTCCGAATCAATGCAGTGGCCTCGTAACCGTCCATCACCGGCATTTGGCCGTCCATCAACACCAAATCAAATGGCTCTTGTGCAAGCAGGTCCACCGCTTCCTGGCCATTGTTGGTCACCTTGCTGAAAAGGCCGAGGCGCTCAAGCACTTTGCACACCACCATCTGGTTCATGGGTGCATCTTCCACCACCAGAATTTTTCCATGAAATTGCTGCACGGGGGGTGGTATTTCAGTTTGTGTCGCGAGCGTGGGTTGGGTGGCTTGATCGGTCATGGTTTGAGCAGCCACGGTTTGCAAACCCAGTTTCAGGGAAAACACAATTTCAGTGCCACGGCCGGGCTCACTGTGCAAGCGCACTTTGCCGCCCATCAGTTCAACCATTTCCTTGACGATTGCCAAGCCAAGCCCGCTACCCTGGGCGCGGCGCGTGCTGGAGTTGTCGACCTGCGTGAATCGCTTGAACAAGTTTGTTTGATGCTCGGGTGCTATTCCAATGCCAGTGTCTTTCACAGAAAACTCAAGCACGGCTTGTTGCGCGGTTCGGGACACTTCCCGGCACACAACCTTCACATGGCCCACATCGGTAAACTTGATCGCATTGCCCACCAGATTCAACAAAATTTGACGCATGCGCACCGAATCGCCGAGGTAGGTGGTTTTGGGTAATGTCTCTGCGGGGCATTTCAGTTCAATGCCTTTGCTGTTGGCATCAAAAGCCAGTGCAGCCTCTACATCGGCGAGCACATCGGCAAGCTCGAGCGGGCTGTGCCGCAGGGTTAATTGCCCACTTTCCACTTTTGAAATATCGAGAATGTCATTCAACAAGCTAAGCAAGGAGGCTGCGCTGCGTTTGGATGCGGCAGCAAGTTGAAGTTGTTCAGGTTTCAATTCCGTGTCGAGCAACAGATCAAGCGTTCCCAGCACGCCGTTCATGGGGGTGCGAATTTCGTGGCTCATGTTTGCCAAAAAAGCAGCCTGCGTTTTTTGAGCCTGCAAGGCGAGTTCTTGGGACTGCCTTAGCGACGCTTCGCTTTGACGTCTCGACACAATTTCCTGTGCCAATGCGGTATTAATTTGCGTCAGTTTGCCCAGGTCAGGTAAGGCCATGATGTGTTTTAACTTGGGCAGTAAATAAATTGCAGTGGCCACAGAGACCAGAGCTGTCACAATTTTGGTAATGCCCTGTGTGTAATACAGCGGCACCCACAAGGTGAGAATGCCCATGACATGCGTCACACCACAGGCCAGAATAAATGCAGCGAACAGATAGTAAATGGGCTGCAATTCAGCGTCGGGTCGCTTCTTGGCCACGTACACAATGCCGATTGGAATCGAGAAGTAGGCGATGGCAATCAAGAGGTCTGAAATGACGTGCATGGCCAGCAGTTGTGGATTCCACGCAATACAAAAGCCGTGCGGCAGGTACTCGATCACATTGTTCATTGGCCAATCACTTGGATAAAAATCGTTTAGCGATACACAAAATCAACTTGATCCGATTTGTGTTCTCTCAGGAAGCTCGCATCAATATAGTTCAAATATTCGGGTTCTTTGGGCAAATTATTCTGAACGTGACCCTCGCGCATGGCCCACCTGGCTTGGCCTTGCAAGGTGCTCACCAGCGACTGTTGCAAAGTCATTCGAAAGGTGTAGTCATTCCAGTTTTTCTCGATGTGTTCCTGGCTGACCATTTTTTTTCTCAGCAGCAATGCCTGCGCCCTGGAGGGATAATCGCGAATGTAATCGACTGCCTCGCTCAAGGCTTTCATCACACCGCGCACTTGCGCCGCGTGTTTGTTTTTGAATTGGTTTCGCACACTGACATTGAAGGTTTGGGTATAAAGGCGTGGCGCATCCACTTGCACAATGTCACGGCCACCCAGTTGTAGGGCTTGTTCAGCCATGGGTTCCCAAATCGAAATTGCATCCACCCGGCCTTGCTGCAAGGCTTGGGGAAGTTCAGATGCGGCCATGGGCACCTTAATTACCTGCTGAGGATCAACCCCCTTGAACAACAAAAAGGTATCCATGTAATAGTGCGATGAAGATTTGGGTACATAGCCAATTCGCTTGCCAGCCAGACTCAAGCGACCGTTCTGGAGCAAGTTGCGTGACACCAGAAACTTCAGATCGTCCTTGTTGGTCACCAGGGTAGCCAGCACCGAAATCGGATTGTTGTCGTATGCAGCAAACATCACCGGCAATTCCGAAGAACTGGCAAGGTCAGCCTTTCCCTGCCCCAGAGCTTTGATGCAGTCCTGTCCACTGCTGCACTCAATCAGCACGGGATTCACTTGGTGTTTCTCGAAGAACTTTCTCTCCGTGGCCACGTACACCGGCAAAGACATGACAGTGGGCGGCACTGCAATTCGCACCACATCGGCAGCGTCTGCACTTTGAGCAGCCAAAAGCAAAGCCAGCAGCAGGGAGTAGATCCATGTGCTCAACTGAAATTGTTTCATAGCGCCTGCCCTCACGATTTAACAACTCCATGTTGCATCGATGAGAACAACTCGCATGGGTGAATAAGGGTGATTTCAACCCCTTAGTTTGTTACTTTACACTAGTTCACAATTTAACATTCAGTGTATTTGAGCTCTCAACTTGATCTGCGCTCCCCAACGCTTTACAGCGTCCAGCACTTTGTCAATTTGCAAGGGCTTCACCAGCACTTCATCCATGCCCGCAGCCAGGGCCAACTGGTGGTCGGCCTCCATTACGCCCGCAGTTAAAGCCAGTATGGGCAGCTGCCGCAAGCCCATCTGGTCTCGCAGGTAGTGGCAGGTTTCCATGCCATCCATGTCTGGCATTTGCACATCCATCAAACACACATCCACATCGCTGTGATTAGGCTGACTAAGTACCTGAATGGCAATTTGCCCCGATTCAGCCAAAATAACTTTGGCCCCATGGGTTTCCAGAATTTTTTTCAGAATCATTAAATTCAGTTTGTGATCGTCCACTGCCAACACGGTTAAGCCAGCAAGAAACACCAACTCGTTTTGATTCAACAAACGGTTCACAGCGCTGGTCTTGCCCTGCGAATTGCCCGTGGCCTCTTGCAATACATTTTTCAAAGCCGAGAAAGAAACGGGTTTCATCAACACCGCATCAAGTTGGCCTGTGGAAAGCGGGTTTTGTACTTGCTTCACATCTTTGGGCCGCACCATCAGGGCAACCTTGGCAGATGCCGGGCCATGCGCGGCTTTCAGTTTGTCAGCCAATTCCAGCCCGCTGGTGTGGTTCAACTGGTTGTTAACCACGAACAATCGTGGCCGCTGCCCAGGGGGCAAGCTCAAAGCCTGCTCCGGGTTCACAAAACGTTGGGGAACCACGCCGGTCCACTCCACCATTTGGGCCACACTTTCAAGTTGGGTTTGGAAACTGTCAATGACCACCACATCGTAAGCAAACCCGGTGGCAACAGGCGCTGCGCTGGCCTGCGAATCCAGGTTCAACATCAGCGAGAATGCAAACAGGCTACCCTGCCCCGGTGCGCTCACGGCCGATATAGTGCCGCCCATCAACTCCACCAGTTTTTGGCTCAAGGCCAAGCCAATGCCCGTGCCGCCGAAACGGCGAGAAATTGATGAATCTGCTTGGGAGAATGACTGGAATAAACGCTTCATGGCACCAGCATCCATGCCCAAACCTGTGTCTTGAACAATGAAACGCAACACGCAATGTTGGGTGTCCAGCTGATCCAAAGTTATGCCCACCTTGACATAGCCATTCTCGGTGAACTTGATGGCATTGCCCGCCAAATTCACCAGTACCTGCCTTAGTTTGGTTTCATCACCCACCAACTGGTCGGGCACATTGGGGGCTACAGCAACTACAAACTCGATGGGCTTGTCCGCCAGGGAACCCGTCATTAAATCAGCCAGCGAATCCATCAAGTGGCGGGCTGAGAATGGCCGGGTTTCCAACTCCATGGCACCAGCTTCAATCTTGGAAACATCCAGCACGCCACTGACCAAATCAATCAGGCCTCGGCCTGCATTTTCAAGTTTTTCAACAAACTCCAGTTGAGATGAGTCCAGCTTGCTTTGCTTCAAAATGTAAGCCAGCCCAACCACCGCATTCAGCGGCGTGCGAATTTCATGGCTGATATTGGACAGAAATTCTCCCTTGGCCTTGCTGGCCGACTCGGCCACTTCTTTGGCTCGTCGAATTTCTTCCTCAACACAGCGACGCTCGGTGATGTTCTGGAAGGCCCCCCGAATCATCCAGGGTTTGCGCTTGGTGCCTTCACCTTGCCAAATCACTTCACCAAACACATGCACCCAAATCAAGTTGCCCTTGTAGGTGCGCAACTGCAATTCCATGTTCACATCACTGCCGGTGCGGGCAGCGTCATCCAACGCTTTGGAAAGCTTCGCAGCGGATTCCTCGGGATAAAGTGCAATCGCTTCTTCCAGCGTAGGCTGATGCGTGAAGTCTGCTTCAACAATGTCGTAAATTTGTTTTGACCAACTTAACGCATGGGTGTTGACATCCAGAGTCCATGCCCCGACACCACACATTCGGCCAGCCACCTCCAGCAAGTGCGTGGTCGATGTTAAATCGGCCAGTCTGTTGTTGAGTTCAAGGGCCAGTGAATCGAGCGCTGCGGCCACATCACCAAGTTCATCGCCTTCCGGCAAATTGCAACGTGCATTCAAATTTCCCGCGCGCATTGCATTGGCCACATTTTCAATTTGCGCAAGCGGCCTAACCACCCGATAACGAATCAAAAGCAACAACAAGAAAGAATTCGCAGTAAACAACACAGCGAAAATGAACAGGATATTTCTGCGCTTCTGTGTCAGGGCCTCCTGCAGTGAAAACGCAGCATCTGAGACTTTGTAACTCAGTTCCGCAAGTTGCTCAGCCTCGGAAATCAAACGGTCGGTCAACACACTGCTGCGCCTTTCGTCCAAATCAATTTCCTGAGAAGTCAGCATGTGCGAAAAACCACTGAACAGGGCTGCAAAGTCGCTAAGTCGCTCCTCCAGCCTGGTGGAAATTTCTCCGCTCTCATCCGAAAAATGAAGGTGATCAAGCTCATCGGAAATCGATTGATGCACCACCCACCACTGGCGAATATTGGTCTCGGTCATGTAGGTCGATGCAGTGTGCGTCAACACCAGCATACGCGTGGACAAGCGGGAAATTTTGCGCGCAGCAACGCTTTGTTCCAGCACGTCATTGCGTTGCTGGTTAATGGAAACGACTGTGGCCGTTGCCACCAGGACAAGGCCAATTAGCAAAACCAAGGCGATGAATACGCCTTGTTTAAGTCGCAACAAAGGTTTCATGGGTACACAAAATCAACGGCGTTGGGTTTTATTTTTCGCAATAGACTGGAATCAATGAAATTCAAGAACTCGGGTTCGGCCAAGGCTGAGCCAACATGCCCTTCACGCCGAGCCCATCGGGCCTGACCCTGCACGGTAGTCAACAAGGACTGCTGCAAGGTCAGCTCGAACTGATAGGTGGACCAGGCTGCTTTTACTGTGTCAAGATCAATACCCACATCACGTGCCAGTATTCGTTTGGCCTCGTCGGGATTCTTCTTGATAAATTGAATTGCCTCATCCAGCGCGCCTAACACGGCAATCGATTTGCGGGTTTGTGCCAAGCGGTATTCGTTGCTAACCAGCAGGTTGAAGGTTTGGCTGTACAGTTTGGGCGTATCAATTACCGCAACATCTGCGCCGCCTAGCTCCAGTGCAATATGCCCCCAGGGTTCCCACACCGAAATTGCATCCACCTCGCCTTTGGCCAAGGCAGCCGCCAAGGCCTCTGGCCCCATGGGCACCGGTACTGTGGTTTTAGGGTCAATGCCGTTGTACAACAAAAACAAATCCATGTAGTAATGGGAAGAGGCCTTTTCCACATAACCAATTCGCTTGCCAGTCAAACCCTTGGTGCCACCTTTCACCGCCGCCTTCCGAACCACGAATTTCATGTCGTCTTTGTTGGTGTTGAAAGTGGTCACCAGGCCAATTGGTTTGCCTTGAAAAACCGCAAACATGAATGGCAGTTCTGAAGAAGTGGCCATGTCGACCCGCCCCTCCGTCAGTTCCTTCACACACCGGTTGCCACCCAGGCATTCAATCAACACCGGCTCAACCTTGTGCTTTGCAAACAGGTTTTTGTCTTTGGCCACAAAAAATGGCAAAGATAACGGCGATTTGGACACTGCAATGCGTGGCTCACTGGCCCATCCCAAGGAAGACAAGCCCATGAATGCACAAAACATGACGGTGGAGAAACGCGCAAGACGCAGGCGACTGAACATGGGGGCTTGAAATCAAAGTGATAACTCACCCACAGTGCGCGTTTTGCAAGGAAGCAATCGAAGAAAAAGGGGGCTTTCGCCCCCTTTTATTGTTACTTTACACTTATTGTCAATTTAACATTTGTAACACGCTCAGTTTGACGCCCTTTGCTGGCGTAACACCTTGGTTTGACCCACTTTTGCTGCCTGAATTTGAGCATCGGTGTAAGGCAAACGAGCCCAGTTTTTCTGGGAATACGCCTTGGTGTAATCGTCAAAGTGCGGATTGGCTGGGTCAGTCGAGAGTGAATAGGTCAACATGGCGTCGGCCTGTGGTTTGCCATTCGCATCCCAGGTCACAGCCTGAATGTAGCTGTTGCCGTACGTAACTTTGTAGCCTTCAGAATTCAGACGGCTTGGTTCTGTACTCACAATCGTAAACGCACCTTCAGGGCTTGTACCCCCGAAAATTGGCGTGGCACTGGCCTGTACTCCAGATTTTTGAATATTGCCCAAAGGCTCGTCCAGCGCAAAACCAGCGGCTTGTACCGCCAAAATTGCATCGGCCAAAGCAGCTGAGGTAAACGGATTGGCAATGTTCAATGTGTTGGGTGTGTTCACCGGGTCAACCGCATTGAAGCCATTGGCCCACAAATTGGTTGGCAATGACAATGGCACTGGCACATCAAACGGCAAATGCAGTTGAGGCACGCCCACAGGCAAACCACCAGGGTTGGCAATCGCCCGGCTCCAAAACTCACGCCACAAGTGTGCACCTTTGCTATCCAGGTTGGCTTTGCCATCCCAAGCACCCAAAGCGGCACAAGCGTCCGCGGTTTGCACTGGCATCAAGCTGGTACTCAACAACACGGGTACTTGGCACAGCGCATCCACCACCGATTGCTTGGCCAAAGTAGCGGAATAAATTTCGCTGTTCAGCGCAATGTCTTTCAGGTTGTCTTGCGTAAAACGGTTGCCGGGCAGTCCATCAGCCCCGCCCAAACGGCGTTCCGCTTGCAGGGTGCACAAGCGGGTACGCAAGGTACGCTCCGCATTTTCATCACCAATAATCCGGTTAAAACCAGTCAGCGGCTGACGTGGGTTGCTCAGCCAGTGGCTGTCGTTGCAGTTGGTTACATAATCGTCACGCTGAAGCGTGGGCAAGTTACCCGGGCCAAAAATGCCGGGCGCGGGTGCATCGGGGTCGCTGCCCCATTCGCAGGCCTCGCGAGATCCATTCAGTACGGGCAAGCCTGGTGAAAGTTGGCCCACCACCGTGTTGAAAGGTTCTGCTGCACAATCGGCAATTTTTTCATCGGTCACATGCGGCACCACAGTCACGTCACCATAGTAAGCAGGCTTGCCCGGGCCACTGGCCACGGTATTGACCCAAGGCACACCCAGCTCACTGCCATGTAAACCAATAAATTCTTCCAGCGACTTCGCCATGTTCCACTTGGCAAACTGGTTGATCAGGCGATCATTCTCCACGTTTGCATCCCGCAGGGTAAAAGCCATCAACTGGTTCCAGCCCAGCACCGGTACTCCACTGGCCTCCAATACCAACATGGGCCCGTAGTGGCTGCGGTACATGGTGCGCTGCATGGTCGTAATGCTGCCATCGGCCTGCTTCACCTCAATTTCAGTGGGCAGGGCGATCATGTCGCGCATCTCACCCTCGTACATGTACTGAGTGGGGTTGGCCGGGTTGATTTGCAACTGGTAAAGCGTAAAGCGGAAAGCAGTTGAAACCGTGTGGCTCCAGGCCACGTGCTCGTTAAAACCAATCAACACCGCGGGCACGCCATAAAGGCCCACACCCATGATGTCCATGGCCTTTTCGCCATTCAGTTCAAGAATATTGTGGCTTAGGTACAAACGCTCGGTGCCCTTCCAAGGAAAGTGAGGATTACCGTACACCAGCGACTGGCCATTGGCGGTTGCGTCTTTGCCAAACGCGTACATATTGCTACCGAAGTGATCCTTGTTCTGCATGGCAGTGAAAGGGTTCGGGTTCGCCTTCAGCAAAGCCACTTGCTCGGCAACGCCAGGGGTTTTGGCTTTTTTACCCGCACTGGCTACAGACAACGCAGGGGCTCCACCGCCCGCAGGCAAACCGGGCAACACACCCGGTGGCTGTGCATTGCCAATTTCAGTCACAAACACCGAGCTGCTGGCCAACACAGCCAGGCGCACAAAGCGGCGATACATGTCGTCTGTCGTAATTGGGGCCAGCCATTCAGCATCAGCACAAGCGGCATGCGCGGGCACCTTGCTGCCGTCGGGCTGTTCATACTCATGCTCGCCTGCTTTCAATTCTGTAATGTAGCGGTTCACCCCATCGGCATAACCGGCCACTACGTTCTGAAAATCGGGAATGGTCTTGTCGCGGGTGCGCTGCCAGGCATTGCGGGTAATTCCATCGGCGCCTTCTTCTTCAAAGGCAAAAAGGCTTTTCCAGAAGAAGTCGCTGGCCACGTTGTTGGCCGTCGAGCCATTGGGCTCAATGGTGTAGGTGCCGTCGGGGCCAAAGAAGCGTGAACGCTCGCCTCGAATGGTCAACAGGTCCTCAAGAAATACGCAGAGGTTGTCTTGCGCAAAGGCGTAACCCTGCCCATAACCCAAGCTGCCGTAATCCTTGGCTCGAATGTGCGGCACACCGTAAGTGGTGCGGGTAATGCTCACATCGTATTTCAGGTTGGGATTCTCGTTGGGATTGGTTCGCCCATCGGTGCCAGCAATGTCGTTGTTGCTGCTGCCCAGGCAACCCACCAACATCAACAGGGCAGCACTGGCTGCGCCCACCTGTAGACCACGCCGCAACGCGGCCTTGTTCGTCAAGCCTGTAATCACTGCTGTCTCCTCTGCTTTCATTCTGGGCCCACCTTAGTGACAGGCCTTATGTCAGTAATACCTCCGACAATTACAATTGGATTAAAAATCAGGGCTTTACTGACAGGCTTCAGTAAATTGCCAGTGCATGGTGCGCTCATCGAAAATTTCCGGAAGCTTGGTGTTAGCACCGATTCAACCCACCCCGTGCTTGCGCGACAATGTGAGTCTTTCCGAAGCAAACAAGCAGGCCCAGATACATGCAACCCTACAAAAACGATCAAACTGTCGCCCACTTCATCAACGGCAATTCCGTGAGCGTGGCTGGCAGCAAAACAGCCAATGTATTCAACCCGTCGCTGGGCAGGGTCGCCCGCCAGGTTGAGCTGGCCGATGTAGCCACTGTGAACAAAGCCGTGGAAGCTGCCAAAGCAGCATTGCCAGCCTGGGCCAACAAGCCGCCGCTTCAGCGCGTGCGCATCATGAACAAATTTTTGGCCTTGATGAACCAGCACCGCGACGAACTGGCCGCCATCATCACTGCCGAGCACGGCAAAGTATTCACCGATGCGCAGGGCGAGGTTAGCCGTGGCATCGACATCATTGAATTTGCCTGCGGCATTCCACAATTGCTCAAGGGCGACTACACCGAACAGGTTTCAACCAACATCGACAACTGGACCCTGCGCCAGCCTGTGGGCGTGGTGGCCGGCATTACCCCGTTCAACTTCCCCTGCATGGTTCCGTGCTGGATGTTCCCCGTGGCGATTGCCTGCGGCAACACCTTCATTCTGAAACCCAGCGAACGCGACCCCAGCGCTGGCAACTTCATGGCCAGGCTGCTGAAAGAAGCCGGCCTGCCCGATGGTGTATTCAACGTGGTACACGGCGACAAACTGGCTGTGGAAACCCTGCTGAATCACCCCGATGTGGCCGCACTCAGCTTTGTGGGCTCTACCCCCATTGCCAAATTCATTTACGAAACCGGTGCCCGCAACGGCAAACGCGTGCAAGCCCTGGGCGGCGCGAAAAACCACCTGTTGGTCATGCCCGATGCAGATCTGGACCAGGTCACTGACGCACTCATCGGTGCCGCCTACGGCAGCGCGGGTGAACGTTGCATGGCCATTTCCGTGGCTGTGATGGTGGGCGATGTGGGCGACAAGCTGATCCCCAAACTGGCCGCCCGCCTGAAAACATTGAAGGTAACAGACGGCATGGATTTGTCAGCTGAGATGGGGCCGATCGTGACCGCCGAGGCATTGAAGCGCATTGAGGACTACGTCCAAATCGGCGTGGACGAAGGCGCCACACTGGTGGTGGATGGTCGCGGCCAAAAACCAGTCGGTTTCGAAACTGGCTTTTACACCGGCGGCACTTTGTTCGACCACGTCAAGCCCAACATGCGCATTTATCTGGAAGAAATTTTCGGGCCCGTGCTCAGCTGCGTGCGCGTGGCCAACTTTGCAGAAGGCCTGGATTTGATCAACAGCCACCAATACGGCAACGGCGTAAGCTGCTACACCCGCGACGGCAATGTGGCCCGCGAATTTGGCCGTCAGGTGCAAGTGGGCATGGTAGGCATCAACGTGCCCATTCCTGTGCCAATGGCATGGCACGGCTTCGGCGGCTGGAAGGCAAGCCTGTTCGGCGACATGCATGCGTACGGCGAAGAAGGAGTTCGCTTCTACACCCGCCAGAAATCCATCATGCAGCGCTGGCCAGACAGCATCGAGAAAGGTGCTGAATTCGTCATGCCCACCTCGAAATAAAGCAATTCGCGTAGACTAAGTCCAACTCAACTTCGGCTGCGCGAACTCTTCCTTGAACACCGAATTCAAAGCGGGCGCACTGGTCGCATTCGGTGGATACGCTCAGGCAATTGTGTATGGCATGTTGGCCTTTGCCCCATTGGGTCAGGCCGGTCTGGCATATGGCATTTACGCGGGTTTGGCCAGCGCATTTCTGGGCGGCTTGCTGGGCGCTTTGTTTGGTAGAGCGCCTGTTCAATTCGGTGGACCACGTTCTTCAACCGCACTGATTGTCGCTGGTTCCTTGCTCGGTTTTCTGCAAATTACCAGCAACCACTCAGAGCTCATGCTGTTGTTGATGCTTGAAATTGCACTCGCGGGCCTGTTGATCGCACTGGCCCAACAACAGGGTGTAGGCAAGTTGATGCAGTTTTTGCCAGCCCCGGTGCTCATTGGCATGAACACCACACTGGGTCTTTTCTCAGCCTACAAATTGCTACCCGCCATGCTGGGCTTTGCTGTGTACACCACCGCCCTGCAAGCCGCCAGCACCCCTGCCTCGTTTTCACCCATGGCTCTCGGTGTGTCGGCAATTACAGTTGCCGTGCTGCTGTACTTCCGCGCCATACGCCCCAACCCTCTTGGCCTGGTGTACGGCCTGGCCTGCGGCTTTGCGCTGCACGGCGTGCTGCTTTGGACATGGCCCGGCACATTGCCCATGCAAACCGTAGCCGCCATGCCCAACCACCCATTGTGGCAAAACCTGGATACAACCAGCCTTGTGGGCAGCGTTCAACAGGTGTCTGCCTTGTTGCTGGGTACACCTGGCCTGCTGCTTCAGGTGTTGGTGGGTGCGACGGTGCTGGCCTTGCTGGTGGTGCTGGAAAGCATGCAATCGCTGTTGCAAGTCGACCAAACGCTCGGCACCCGGCACAACACCCGCCGAGAATTGAACACCCTGGCACTGGCCAATGTTCTGTGCGGCCTGGCCTTGGCGCTGCCCAGCTCAAACTACTTTTCCAGAAGCAACGCTGCCTTGGGTGTGGGTGCCCAGCACCGCCAAAGCGAAGCCTGGTACGTGGGCCTGCTGGGCCTGCTTTTGCTGCTCACCTGGCCAATTCTGGCTCAGCTGCCCCTGCACATTCTTGCCACTGCGGTGGCAGTCAGCTCCCTGTTTCTGATTCAAGGCAACACACTGGACTTGATCAGGCGTTTCGCAGCGCGCAGCACGCGCCGCAAAATGGCACCCACAGAACGCTTCACCGTGTGGGTGGTGCTCAGCATGGTATTTGTCACCGGGATCAGCAATTTGCTCATCGGCACCTTGGTCGGCGTGCTGTTTGTGGCAGCTTACTTTCTGCAACAACAATCCGGCAGTGGTCTGCGCAGCATTGAATCCAAGCCCGCGGCGCGTTCACGCAGCATGCGCCCGCGCGCCCACCGCCAACAACTCGACGCCGCCTTTGAACACTTGGCCTGGGTACGCTTTGAGGGCAATCTGTTTTTTGGCAATGCCCCTGCCATTGCAATACGACTACAAGACGAATTGGCACCGGCGCAATCCGCTGTGCTCGATTTCACCCACCTGCGCTACATTGACGACACCGCCTGCGACTGCCTTGAGCGGCTTTTCAAACAAGGGTTGCCACGCACCCAAACCGTGGCCGTGCTGCCCACACACGAACAAGCCATGGGCGGTGAACCCCTGTTGCACAGTTGCCTTGCGCGTCTGGGGATTGCCACACAAGGCCACATTGACGACGCCTTTTGGCACATTGAAAACCTGTTGCTGGGTCAAATCGCTTTCGACAATATGGCATACAGCGCCGATAGCACCCTTGAAAACAGCCACCTGTGCGATCACATGAGCCCTGCACAAAAAAAGGCCTTTTGTGCACACTGGTTAACCAAGACCCTGCCCGCAGGCCAAGCCCTGTTCACCGAAGGCGCTGAGCCTTGCGGCTTGTATGTGTTGCGGCAAGGGCAATTGAGTGCGTGGCACCACACCGGCCACAGCAATGAAAGATTGATGCGGTTTTGCCCCGGCAGCATGGTTGGCGAAATGGCACTGATTGACCGCAAACCGCGTTCAGCCACAGTGCGCGCAGACACCGACTGCACACTGCTATTTCTGCCCATTGCACAATTTGACCAGTTGCAGGAATACCAGCCCGAATTAAGCCAGATTCTTCAGAACAACCTCGCCCGCGAACTGGCCCTGCGCATTCGCCTGGCCAACCAAAGCCTCGCGCTGCTGCAATAAACCGTGCACCACTAGAGGAATTCCTCTTTGTGTACAGCCCCGCCTTGCCGTATTTTCTCGGGTGTGCACAACCTTGTAACACCCCATGAACAAAGCAGAATTCCAGAAACGTTACGGCAATTCAATTGGCAAACCCAAACTCAGCCTGTTATTGGGCGAGGCCAAAACACCATTCGAAGCCGCCAAGCTGGCCGTGGGCTGGCGTTTTCTTGCCCGCAAGAATGTAGGCCAGGGCCAAACCGTGTTGTTGCTTCCGGGCTTTGGTGCCAGTTCCAGCAGCATGACCTTCATCAAACGCTACCTGAATTCTTTGGGCTACAAGGCCGTGCACTGGTCTGCCGGTTTCAATCACGGTGAAGTGGGCAAACTGCTTCCACAGGTGATTGCCGACATCAAGGAACATTCCGAGCAGGCTCAGGCACCCATCAAACTGCTGGGCTGGAGTCTGGGTGGCTACCTGGCTCGCGAGGCTGCACGTGAGGTGCAACAAAACGTGAGCCGCATCGTCACCATTGGCAGCCCGGTCATTGGCGGGCCAAAATACACGGCAGTAAAAACGCTCTACGACATTCGAGGGCTGGATGTGGAATCCATTGAAAACAGCACGCTGAAACGGTTCGAGCATCCAATTGTTTGCCCCATCGTCGCGCTGTACTGCAAGAAAGACTCCATCGTAAGTTGGCAAGCCTGTATCGACCGTTTCAGCCCCAATGTTGAGCACATCGAAATCGACACCCCCCACCTGGCCATGGGCGTCAGCAAGGAAGTCATGAACCTGCTGCCTTATGCCTTGGGTACACCGCTGAAATAGACGGGTATTCACCTGTGTCCTCCGGGCTTTTACTGACTTGAAACTTTTCGCCAGCAGCGTAGACTAAATTTCTAGTGGACGGTGCTTGCGCTGCCACGACACAAGGCAACAAACCCTTGTGCCTGTACCCTCTTTTGCATGCAGTCCGTCCTGCAAACTCGCCCGTCGGCCCCAAGCCTGCGGATGCAATACGACTGTGTGTCAAAAAGGGTTTCAACATGATCAGACAACACTACCAAGCACTCGAACACATCAGCGCCAGCGCCACCGACACCATTACGGTCAGCGACCCCAGTCGCCCTTTGAAGCTGACAGCCGATTCGCCAGCCTTCGACGCCATGACAGACCTTCGGCGTGTACACCCCGTGAGCATTTCGGGCTCTGAAACGCTGGAGCAAGCCCGCACCACCATGATCGTGTGTGGCGTCAAGCTGCTGTTCGTTAGAAACAGCCATGGTCATTTGCAAGGCCTGCTCACCGCCAATGACCTGGCCGGCGAGCGCGCAATCAAGGAAGCTTCTTCCAGCAATCGCAATGTGCCTGAACTCACGGTGAATGACGTGATGGTGAAACTGCCCGACCTGGAGTTTCTGGAGTTCGGTGCCGTATCGCGCGCTGAAGTGGGTCACATTATTGCCACACTGCGCGAACACAACCGGCAACACGCACTGGTGGTCGACAACCGCACAGGCAAAATGCGTGTAGTGGGTTTGTTCTCTTCTACACAAATTGCGCGGCAAATGGGTATCCCAGTGATGGACCCAGTGAAGGCCAGCACCTTCGCGGAAATTGAAGCCGCAGTGGCCGCCGCTTAAGCTTTCAACAATTCGACCACCAAAGGGTGGTCGATTCCCTTCACATTCCACACGCCATGAATTTCCTCGTGCAAATCAGGGCATTGCCCCAGCAGACGCAAACCGCTTAAGGTACCCGCGTCGTACACACCCAAACGGCTCACTGGAAACACACCCAGGCCACGGGCTGCAAACACCGACATCAAGGCACTGTCTTCAAATTCGCCCACCACATGGGGCACAATTCCCTGCTGCTCAAACCAGTAATTCAAGTCTATCCGCAAGCGGGAATGTCCAGTGGGCAGTAACACCGGCAATTCAGCCAGGCATTGTGGAAAATTGTTCACACTGCTTTTTTTCACCCACCTCGAAGCGCCGAACCAATCCACCGTGGTTGTATTCAGCACCCGGCTTTGCATGCGCAAGTTGGGGTTGGCTGGCGGGGGCTGCCCGGCAAACACAAAATCAAGGTGGTGCAAAGCCAACTCCGCCAGCAACTGCTCGGGTTCGCCTTCATGGCAAGTCAGGTGCAGGTCTTCCGTATCCAACACAGGCTTCAACAAGGCATGCACCGCCAGTTTCGAGATGCCATCGCACAAACCCACCCGGAAACGCTTCACCGGTTTGCTGGCCACCGCCCGTACCAACTCCGGCAGGCTTTGGCCCAGTTGAAAAATTTCCTCGGCTTTGGCAAAGGCCACCTGCCCGGCTTCAGTCAATGCCACGCCACGCCCATCCGGCTTTAGCAACTGATGCCCCAAGTCTTTTTCAAGTTCGCGCACCTGCGCGCTGATGGTTTGAATGGCCATGTCCATTCGCTCGGCAGCACGTGCAAAACCACCTTCTTTGGCGACCATCCAGAAGTAATGCAAGTGGCGGTAGTTCATCATCTGCGGCACCTCAACAATTTAACTGCGTAAAAACCGAAGTAATAGTTCATTAAATACTGGTTTTTTCGAAATCACAACTGGTACACCATGGCGCCGTGTTCAATTCAACCCTCATGGAGTATCAAAGTGGACGTTTTAATGGAATTCATGCACACCGACTTTCTCGGCACAGCCGCATGGATTTGGCTGTTGTTTGTCGGTATTGTGGTTGCGCTGCTCGCCTTCGACCTCGGCGTGCTGCACAAAGATGACCACGAAATCGGGGTCAAGGAAAGTTTGCTGCTCTCGGGCGGTTACATCACTGCAGCCTGTCTGTTCGGTGCCTGGGTGTGGTGGTACCTGGGTTCTGAGAGCGGTATGAACTACTTCACCGGTTTCGCGATTGAAAAATCACTGTCGATGGACAACGTGTTTGTCATCGCCATGATCTTCTCGTTCTTCGCCATTCCCCGCCAGTATCAGCACCGCGTGTTGTTCTGGGGTATTTTGGGCGTGATCGTGCTGCGCGCCATCATGATTGGCCTGGGTGCCGCACTGGTAAAAGAATTCAGCTGGGTGCTTTACCTGTTCGGTGCCTTCCTGGTGATCACCGGTATCAAAATGTGGTTCATGGCGGACAGCAAACCCGACATCGAGAACAACCCGATCCTGAAGTTTTTGCGCAAACGCATGCGTGTCACCGAAGGCCTGCGCGGCAATGCTTTTGTGGTGAACGAACCCGACCCAAAAACCGGCAAAGTGGTGCGTTTTGCAACCCCCCTGTTGTTGGCCTTGGTATTGATCGAGTTTGTGGACCTGATTTTCGCGGTTGATTCCGTGCCCGCAATTTTTGCGATCACCACCGACCCGTTCATTGTGTACACCAGCAATATTTTTGCGATCCTGGGTTTGCGTGCCCTGTACTTTGCACTGGCCGCAATGATCCATCGCTTCCACTACCTGAAGTACGCCTTGGCAATGGTACTGGTGTTCATTGGCAGCAAAATTTTCTTGGTGAACTTCATCGGCAAATTCCCCCCTGCCTTCTCGCTCAGCGTAACCTTGGGCCTGATCGCAGGTGGTGTGTTGTTCTCGCTGTGGAAAACACGCGGCGACAACAAGCCTGAAAAACTGGAACACGCCACAGAAAGCAAGTAAAGTTCGCGGCAAATAAAAAGGCCGGTGATTTTAAAGTCACCGGCCTTTTTTATTACCTCATCATTTACTTGGGTTGCTTCACAGCTTCAATGGTGATCAGCACTTTCACCTCCGGGAAAAAACCGCGGTCCACGGCGTAACCCAAGTCGAAGTCAGTGCGCTTGAATTCAGCCACTGCATCCGCACCGCACACCTCGGCTTTTTTCATGGGGTGCATAATGCACTTGAAGGTGTTGATCTTCAAAGGCACAGGCTTGGTAATCCCCTTCAAGGTCAAATCGCCCAGCACTTCAACAGGCTTGTCACCCTCAAAGCGCATTTTGCTGGCTTTGTAGGTAATCGTGGGGTGGGCTTCCACATCAAACATGTCCACGTCTTTGGCATGCTCGTTCATCTTGCCATGGCCAAAATCAAGGCTGGCCGCATCAATTTCAATGTCCACGGTGCCGGTTTTCTTCGCACGGTCCAAAGTCACCATGCCCTTGGTTTTTTCAAACTGGCCACGCCACAGCGAAAGCCCACCCATGTGGTCCGCCTCAAATGACGGGAAAGTGTGGCTTGGATCGATGATGTAAGTGTCCACCGCCGCATTGGCTGCGCTCAAAGCACCGAACATACCCAGTGCAAGCGCACCGCCCAACATTGTTTTTGATACTTGCTTAAACATCCCTAACTCCTTGTTGTCCTTGTTGTTGCTGTATATATCATGGCGTGCCTGCTCACTTGGCAGGCATCACCAATTTAAAATCGATCACCACTTCATCGGCCACAAGGCTGGTGTCGCCCCACTCTCCATCGGCGCCCACTTTGTACTCCAGGCGCTTGATCTGGGTTTTGCCGGTGAAGGTGTGTTTGCCACCCGCTGTCTGAATTTTTACCGGAAACTTCAATGGTTTTTTGATGCCTCGAATGGTCAAATCGCCGGTGGCCTGCAAATTGTTGCCACTGCCGGTTACACCAGTAATCACAAAGGTGGCCTTGGGGTGATTTTTTGAATCAAACCAGTCTTTTCCGGCAACCTCCTTGTTGTACTCGGGGTCACCCAGGTCGTAACTGGCGGTGTCTACGCCAAGGGTGGCTTTGGTGTCAGCTGGCTTGGCTGGGTCATACTGCACGTCGCCTGTAAATTTCTTGAAATTGCCACTCACTGGCACATTGAACTGTTTGAATGTGGCCTTGACTTCACTTTGTGTTACATCAATTGGCGCGGCCAGGGCGGACATGCTACAAACTGAGAATGCCAGGCCTGTCAACGCCTTGGCGAATGAGTAATTCATATGAATCCTGCAGGGCTTTAAAACAATCGGCAATTGATCGAAAAAATTAGTCGGCTCGCATTCCGGGGATCATGCGGCCCAAAATGCCGTCGCGATCCAGAACGTGATGCTTCAAGGCCATCAACACATGGCCCACCACCAACAAGACCAAGCCTTTGCCTGAAAGTTCATGCAAGGTTTTAAACAACTCTTTCAATTCCGCATTTTTTTCAATCAGCACCGGCAGCTCGATTACACCAAACCACACCACCGGATAACCCGAGGCCAAACTGTACAGGTAGCCAAACACCGGCACTCCCAACATGAACAGATACAAGGCCAAATGCCCCAATTTGGCCAGCAGCACCGTGTTGTGCCCCCAATGTGCCGGGTATTTGGGGGTTTTCGACAACATTCGAACCACCATGCGCAACAACACCAGGGCAAACAAGGTAACGCCCAGCCACTTGTGCCAGTTGAACAATTTCAACTTGAACGGCGTAATGCCGGGAATGTCCACCATGTACAAACCCACGCCAAAGGCCGTCAAAATGCCCACCGCCATTAACCAGTGAACCACCACCATGGGCAAACCGTAGCGATGGTTTTCGCTCAATGCACTTTTCAAAATCTCATCCCTTTGCAGCACAGGCTTGCATTTTTCAGCAATAAATAGTTGGGTTTAAAGCCTTTTTCAAGATACAATTTACAGTTGTTTTGCAGCTGCGTACATGCCGCAAGGCTTAAACTTCAATCGGGCACGCCCGCAGGCGCGTCCATCGGCGTTTGTCAGCCAGTATTGTGCAGCCCTAATAATTACGTTTCAACCAGCGCTTTCAATCAGGACGTCGTATGAGCGATTCAAACGAACACGAACTTCTAATCAAGACACCCAAGCAACTTATCTATGCAGTGGTTGCCGCGTTTGTCATTCCGATTTTCGTCATTATTTTGCTGGCTTACTACGTCAGCAGCAGCGAAAAGCCCGCCGCTGGCAGCAATGCATTTTCCGAAGAATCCATCGCCGCGCGCCTGGCACCTGTGGGCACGGTTGACTTCGTCGATGCCAATGCACCCAAGGTATTGAAAACTGGCGAACAGGTTTATGCCGCGGCTTGCGCTGCCTGCCACACCGCTGGCGCAGCGGGTGCTCCCAAAACCGGTGACCAGGGTCAATGGTCAGCCCGCTTGAGCAAAGGCTTCGACACCCTCTGGCAAAACGCTGTGAATGGCATTGGCGCCATGCCAGCCAAAGGCGGCAATTCCGACCTCGACGACATCGAAGTAGCCCGTGCAGTGGCCTACATGGGCAAACAGGTCGGTGCTGATTTCGTAGCACCCGAGCCTGCTGCTCCCGCCGCTGAAGCAGCCACTGAGCCAGCTCCTGAAGCTGCAAAGTAACTCGCGAAACAATTGGCAAGGCAAATAAGCCAGCTGTAAAAAAACCCGCCTGATGGCGGGTTTTTTTATTCTGTCAGCAGCATGCCAACGCCACGAAATATCAGCATGGCGTTTTCCACCACATCTTCTACAGGTTTTTTGCAGCCGTCCAAGCTCCAACGGGCGGCCATGTAAAGCACGGAGCCCACCAGGCCCGAGGCCAACAAAGTGGAATCCAGGCCTTTCACTGCCCCGTCCTTTCGCTGTTCAATCAGGGGTTTGGCCAGTGTTTCCAGCATTTCCACAAAGCTGTACAAAGTTTTCAAGCTCAATTCTTCCAGGTGCCGGTTTACCGTCAACACCTCGACCAACAAAATTCGGGCGGCCTGCGGGCTTTCCTTGAACTGGCTAAAAAACACCATCAAACCTGTGCGGGTGGCCTGCTCCAGGTTGTCATCTTCCATACCCAACAACACCTTCTGCAGTTTCTCGCGCAAGGTGTCTGTAATGTGCAGGTAGCAGGCGGTGAACAAAGCCTCTGCATTGCTGAAACTTTCGTAAAAGTATCGCTCAGTTAGCCCTGCCTCCTGGCACAAGCCTTTCACCGTGGCCGCATGGTAGCCGGTCAACCCGAACACCTTGATGCCCGCTTCAATCAACTTGAGTCGCCGCTCGGCCTTGCGGGTTTCATTGGACACCCCGCGGTAACGACGCCCTGCGGCTTTGGCAATTTGCTCCGGTGCTTTCGCATTCATAATTGGAAGATATACTCAAAAAATAGGCATTGACAGTATGCAGGCCCAACATTAAATTGACAACCACGATTGTCAAATTACAGCTACAACACAGCACATTGGAGACCGACACATGAAATCATTCAACGGCAAGGTTGCCGCAATCACTGGCGCCGCATCTGGAATGGGCCGCACCCTGGCGCTTCAACTGGCCAAAGAAGGCTGCCACGTGTCCATCTCCGATGTCGACACCAAAGGCCTGGCCGAAACCGTGAAAATGGTGAAAGCAGCGGCACCCAATGTCAAGGTCACCAGCCAGCAACTGGACGTA
The DNA here is from genome assembly GCF_002473065.1 of Limnobacter sp. UBA7229. NCBI lineage: Bacteria > Pseudomonadati > Pseudomonadota > Betaproteobacteria > Burkholderiales > Burkholderiaceae > Limnobacter > Limnobacter sp. UBA7229. The sequence continues at coordinate 116,589 of NZ_DKTN01000005.1, forward strand.
TCCAACCGCGAAGCCATGTACGCTTGGGCCGATCAAACCGCCAAAGACCACGGCAAGGTTAACCTGATTTTCAACAATGCAGGCGTGGCCTATGCAACCCCGGTTGAACACATCGACTATGACAAGTTTGAATGGATCATGGGCATTAACTTCTGGGGCGTGGTTTACGGCACCAAGGCATTCTTGCCACACCTGAAAGCCTCGGGCGAAGGCCACATCATCAACACCAGCAGCTTGTTTGGCCTGTGTGCACAACCTACACAAAGCACGTACAACGCCACCAAGTTTGCCGTGCGCGGTTTCACGGAAAGCCTGCGCCAGGAACTGGACATGATGAACTGCGGCGTATCTGCCACCAGCGTTCACCCCGGCGGCATTAAAACAGCGATTGCCCGCAAAAGCGTGGCCTCTCCTGAAATTGAAGAGTTCACAGGTGCCGACTCTGAACAGGGCAAAGAATTCTTCGAGAAGTTCTTCATTACCAGCGCCGAAAAAGCAGCCGACATTATTTTGAAGGCCGTCAAGGGCAACAAGCGCCGCGTGCTGGTTGGCCCAGACGCTGTCGCCATGGATGCCATGGTGCGTACCCTGCCTGAAACCTACCAAGCCATCATCGTGGGTCAAATGAAAAAAATGCGCGACAAGCAAATTGCCCGCAAAAAGCGCAAAGCTGCAGAAAAGCAAACACAGAGCGCATAACAACGCCTTTGGACTTTGACAGCGAAACGCGGTTAGTCTTAAGACTGCCGCGTTTTTTTATTGGGGACTTGATTTGAGTTCAACGAACATTCAAAAAACCTTGCTGCTAGTTGGCGCTACCGGTGTGGTGGGTCACCATGTGTTGGCACAAGCCTTGGCGCATCCGCAAGTGGGCAAGGTGGTCGCACTTACCCGCAAGCCACTGACACCTCACCCGAAATTGCTCAACCAGCTAATTGACTTCAACGCCATCCCGGAAGAGGCACCGTGGTGGCAAGCCGATGCGGTCATTTGCACCCTGGGCACCACCATCAAGGTGGCAAAAACAGCCGAACAGTTCCGCTTTGTCGATTACACACTGGTGGCTCAGTTTGCGGCACTCGCGGCACAGCATTCAGTGCCTTGCTTCGTGCTCAATTCGGCCATGATGGCGAACGCCAAAGCGAAAGGTCTGTACTTGCGCACCAAAGGCGAGGCTGAACAAGCTGTTAAAAATTCCGGCATTCCGAGCGTGGTCATTGCACGCCCTGGTTTGCTCGATGGCCAGCGCGAAGAGTTTCGGCTTGGCGAAGAAATCGGCTTGGTGGCCAGCCGTTTGTTCAACCCGCTTTTACCCAAGCGTTTGCGCAGTGTAAAGGTTGAAAAACTGGCGCGCATCATGTTGCAAGAGGCATTGAAAGCCGAACCCGGTGTGAAAGTTCTGGAGTCAGAAAACTTTCAGTAAGCAGATTTCGTAGAACGGCCTAAAATTGCAATCAGGTTCCCACTTTGGTGAGCATGCCTTTCAACGCACTTAAGCGGTCTTTTGGGCTCATTTTGGGCGTGTCGTCGGGCAGGTCTTTGTCGGTTTCCAGCTGAAGTTCTTTGATGAACCGCGATGGAAAACAGCTCACCAACTCACGCGCTTTCTTGCGCTTCCTGCACCAGGTAATGTTCAGGCTACGTTGCGCACGGGTGACACCCACGTACATCAGGCGGCGTTCTTCTTCCAGCCTGTCATCGGTCAGCTCGCGCCCTTCCCCGTCGCCAAAACTTGGCAAAATACTTTCCTCGCAACCAATCAAAAATACATGCGGAAACTCCAGCCCCTTGGCGGCGTGCAGCGTGCTTAGCTGCACAGCATCAGGCCGGGTGCCGTCGTCTTGCCGATCCAGCATGGTCATCAACGCCACCTTCTGGGTCAGGTCCAGCAGGGTTGAACCTTCCTCCTCGCCTTTGTCTCCCATCCACTTCACAAAGTCGAGTACGTTTTGCCACTTGGCCTGTGCACCGCGCTCGTCTTGCTGCTCGTAAAGCCACTCCTCGTACTTGATGGTGCTCAACAATTCATTAAGCAAATCACGCGCAGGTTCTCGTTGTGCCCGGTATTCCAGTTTGTTGATGAACGTACCGAAAGTGCGAAGCGCATCGACCATACCTGCATTCAAGTGGCTTTCAGCACCGGTTTCAAACAGTGCTTCAAACAATGAAACACCACGCGTTCCAGCGTAAGTGCCCAAAGCCTCGAGTGTTTTCTGGCCAATGCCACGCTTGGGCGTGGTCACAGCGCGAATGAATGCGGGGTCATCGTCCTGATTCACGAGCAGGCGCAGATAGGCAATCACATCCTTGATTTCAGCGCGTTCAAAAAAACTTTGCCCGCCGCTCAAAATGTACGGAATTTTCTGGCGGCGCAAAGCCTGCTCCAGAATACGCGCCTGAAAGTTGCTGCGGTACAAAATAGCGTAGTCACCGTACTTGGCTCGCCGCTCGAACCGGTGGCCGCTCAGCATCATGGCCACTTGCTCAGCCTCATGTTCATCATCGGCCATGGGGCTGATCACAATCGGCTCGCCCGGACCATGGTCGCTCCACAACGTTTTTGGAAACAGTTTGGGGTTGTTCTTGATCAAGCGGTTGGCGGCTTGCAAAATTCGCAAGGTCGACCGGTAATTCTGCTCCAGCTTGATCACCTTCAACTGCGGGTAATCTTCAGTCAACTGGCGCAGGTTTTCAATGGTGGCGCCCCGCCAGGCATAAATGGCCTGATCATCATCACCCACCGCAGTGAACATGGCGCGTGGCCCTGCAATCAAGCGCAACAAATCGTACTGGCAAGCATTGGTGTCTTGCACCTCATCCACCAGCAAATAACGCAAACGGTTTTGCCACCGGCTGCGCACTTCTTCGTTGCTGGCCAACAGGCGGGTGGGTTTCAAAATCAAGTCATCAAAATCCACAGCCTGGTAAGCCGCCAAGGTGGCCTCGTAGCTTTTGTACAGGCGTGCAATATCACCTTCTTCTTCGGTAGTGGCCTGCGCCAAAGCAGCGTCTGGGTCCACAAGGCCGTTTTTCCACAGTGAAATGACACTTTGCGCCTTGCGTATCAACTGCTTGTCGGTGGTGCTGTACAGCTGTTGTACCAAACCATAAGTATCGGTCGCGTCCAGAATCGAGAAACGTGCCTTCAGCCCGGCATGCTTGTGTTCTTCCCGCAAAATTCGAATGCCCAAGCTATGAAATGTACACACCAACAGGCCTTTGCCTTCATTGCCGTGCAACAGCTTGGCCGCGCGTTCTTCCATTTCCTTGGCGGCTTTGTTGGTGAAGGTAACCGCTGCAATATTCTTGGCGCTCACGCCTTTGTTTTGAATCAGGTGCGCAATTTTTTGGGTGATCACCCGTGTTTTACCCGAGCCCGCACCCGCCAGTACCAGGCAGGGGCCGTCGACATAATTCACAGCTTCGCTTTGGGCTTTGTTCAGGCCAACAGACATACAGGGGGGAAACTCCAGGGGAAGGCATTACTGTACCAGAGGGCACTTACAAATCGACCGGGTCCACTTCCAAAAACCAGCGCACACTGCCGGGCAGCTCGTGCAATTGCGCCAGCCACTGGGTTAAAAACCGGTGAAGCGCAGGTCTCGATTCGCTTTCAATCAGCATTTGCGCCCGCTCAATACCGCCTACCCGAACCACAGTCAACGGCACCGGGTCGCACATAAAAACAGGGCTGTCTGCATCCACCAAAGGTTCACCCAGCTCCCTCGCCGTGCTTAAAAACTGAAGGCAGTTGGCCAGCTTTTTGTGGTCGGCCCGAATGGTGGCCTGGTGGGAAAACGGCGGCATGCGTGCATCCTTACGGGCCTGCATTTCGTGACTGGCAAAGCTTTCGTAATTGTGTGCTTTCAATGCATCGAACAAAGGGTGCTGGGGGTAACGGGTTTGCACCACCATGCGGGCATCGCCTGCGCGGCGCCCCGCCCGGCCGGCCACTTGCATCAACTGGGCGAACAGGCGTTCAGGGGCACGGTAAGCATGCGAGTACAGCGAGGCGTCTACATTCAAGGCCAACACCAGGGCCACATTGGCAAAATCGTGGCCCTTGGCAATCATCTGTGTGCCCACCAATACATCGGCCTCTCCACTGTGCGCCTGTTGTAGCAACGCTTCCATTTGCCCTTTGTTGCGGGTGCTGTCGGCGTCAATTCTCAAAATATTTGCAGTGGGCAACAAGCCGGCCAGTGTTTCCTCAATGCGCTGGGTTCCGCGGCCAAACCCGGTCAAGTCCTGATTGCCACAGGTGGGGCAATGCGTGGGCACCCGCTGGCCAGCGCCGCAATGGTGGCAACGCAGCATGCGTTCATTCTTGTGCCACACCATATGAGCTGTGCAATGGTCGCAATTGGCCACCCAACCGCAGGCATTGCACACCATTTGTGGCGCATACCCCCGGCGGTTCAAAAACACAATGCTTTGTTTGCCGGCCTCGAAGTTTTGCACCAGCGCCTGCATGGCTGGCTCGCTCAATCCTTCTTTGGCCGGAAAGTTGGCCGTGTTGATCAGTTCCACTTTTGGCAAACTGGCACCCAGCACCGCCCGGTTTTTCAAACACAAGCGCTTGTACGCCCCAAGGTCGGCCTTCAACCAGCTTTCCAGGGCAGGGGTTGCCGAACCCAGCACAATCGGCACCTCGCGCTGTTTGGCCAGCATCAGCGCCAAATCGCGGGCATGGTAACGCATGCCGTCTTGCTGCTTGTATGAAGGGTCGTGTTCTTCGTCCACCACAATCATGCCAAGTCGGGGCAGTGGGGTCAGCACGCCCAGGCGTGTGGCAATAATCACATCGGCAGCGCCCGTAGCGGCCTCGAACCAGGCCTTGGTTCGGGTCAGTTCGGCCAAGTTGCTGTGCATTACCACAACCCTGTGCGGGGCCAGGCGTTCTTTGTACAAAGCCTGTGCTGCAGGGGTCAGGTTAATTTCTGGCAACAGCACCAACACCTGCTCGCCGCGCTTTAATCGTTCTTCCACCGTGTGCAGGTACACCTCGGTTTTGCCACTGCCGGTGACCCCATACAACAGAAAGGGCTGAAAGCCCATTGCTGCGGACAACTGTGCCACTGCATCCAGTTGCTCGGCATTCAGCTCCGGCTTTTCAAGTTTGTCGATTTTGGTTTTGTTGGCTTTGACACTGGTGTCCGGATCGGTACGCTCTGCCAGCAACTTCATGGCATGTTCTCGGGATTTGGCCACCATCACCGGCTCCTCTCCACGGGCATTCAGAACCCGCAAGGCCTTGGGCAAGGCTTCAAGCGCGATCATGCCCAAAGGATGGTGGTAGTACTTGGCGGCAAATTCAATCAAGGCCTGCCACTGGGCGCTCAGGCATTCACCTTGGTCCAACACCGAGTGCACGGGTTTGATGTTCTCGGCCAATTGCTGATCAGGAGCAACACCCTGAACCAGACCAATTCGATGCTGACGCCCCCACGGCACAATGACACGCATTCCAAATCGGGGCATGTGTTCACTGTGCCATTGGTAAGTGAAAGCTTTGGGAAGCGGTGCAGCAACCAACACATTCACCAGCAAAGTATGTCCCTTGATCGGGTTAGATGACGTGTTTTTGTTTGGGTCTGTCTTCACAGCTTACTTTAAGTTCATGGACTAGCTGGCTTGAATTAAACGGAATACAAATTTTTTAACAGTCAATGTGGATAACTTTGTGGACATCCGTGGAAATAATCCACGGGTGTGCTACAGGATGTGAGCATTCATGTAAAGTACAAATTTTGTAAAATGCTTTTTTACTGTTTTAAAACAATAACTTAACTGATCTGCCTGCTTTTCCATTCGTCGTGCAATGCAAAAAAACGTTTCTTCTGCCTTGCGCCAAAAATGTGCATAAGTCCAAGTTTTTACTGCCTTTGTTTGCGGCTGTAGGCATGTACAGCGTTCACCATCACTTCAACGCTGTCCGGGTTGGTGAATTGGGAAATGCCATGCCCCAAGTTGAACACATGGCCTGCACCCGCTTGTGGCACCCCAAAACTTTCGAGTGCCTTGGCCACTTCAGCTTCAATTTGAGCTGGCTCTGCAAACAACACATTGGGGTCGAGGTTACCCTGGATGGCACAACGGTCGCCGATTCGTGCACGGGCCTGGCCCAGGTTCACGGTCCAGTCCACCCCCACGGCGCTGGCACCACTCGATGCAATGTCTTCCAGCCACAAACCACCACCCTTCGTGAAAACGATGGAGGGAATGTTTTCCGTGAAGCTGCCACGGTTCGCCTGCAAAGGCAAACTGGCTACGATTTTCTTGATGTAATTCAGGCTGAACTTCTGGAATGCGCCATCAGCCAAGGCACCACCCCAGCTGTCAAAAATCATCACTGCCTGGGCACCCGCGTCAATTTGCGCACGCAGGTATTGGCTCACAGCTTCCGTGGTCACTTCAAGAATACGGTGCATCAGGTCTGGCCGCTTGTACAGCATGGTTTTCACTTTGCGGAAATCGCTGCTGCCACCGCCTTCAACCATGTAACAAGCCAAAGTCCAAGGGCTGCCTGAAAAACCAATCAGCGGCACACGCCCACCCAAGGCACCCCGAATGGTGCTGACTGCATCTGTTACATAGCGCAGGCTGGTGCCAATGTCAGGCACCGCCAGTTTGGCCACATCGGCCTCAGTAACCAGCGGGCGCTCAAACTTGGGGCCTTCGCCTTCTGCAAAGTAAAGGCCCAAACCCATGGCGTCAGGCACGGTCAGAATGTCCGAGAACAAAATGGCAGCGTCCAGCTTGTAGCGCTCCAGCGGCTGCAAAGTCACCTCACAAGCTGCTTCGGGGTTGGTGCACAAACCCATGAAGTTACCGGCCTTCGCGCGCGTTGCCCGGTATTCAGGCAAATAGCGGCCCGCCTGGCGCATCAGCCAGACAGGGGTGTACTCAGTGGCTTCGCGGCGCAATGCACGCAGAAAGGTGTCGTTCTTGACGGGCTGAAAACTGCTCATGTTCGTAAGTGCTTCTTGTATAAATTCAAACTAAAAACAGACGCTGGTGTTCGGTTTTCAAACAACGGTCCATCACAAAGGGCAAACCCGCCGCGCGGGCTTTGGCTTCCACCAGGTCGTTGCGAATACCCTGCTGCAACCACACTGCGCCGGCACCCACATTCATGGCCTGGGCCAATACATCGGGGGTGTGTTCAGCACGGCGAAACACATCCACCACATCAATCTTCAAACCGGTTTCCGCGATCGCTGTTTTCAAGTCGGGGTAACAGGTTTCGCCCATCAAGCCACTGGGCCGCCCTTGCAAAGCCGGGTTAATTGGCAAAATTCGATAACCCTGCGATTGCAGGTACTTGGCCACGAAAAAACTGGGCTTGTGGGCCTGCGAGGAGAAACCCACCACGGCGATCGTTTTGGTGTTTTCGAGCAGTTGCTTCAGTTCAGCGTCTTGCATGCGCATTCTTCCAGCGGTTGCCCGCCCAAGCTCAAGTTTCGAAGGTCTCCATTGTGCCTGAAAAACCGGTACTTCGGATCCAGCCAAGGCCATCACGGGTGCCTGCCTTGGGCCGATACTCGCAACCCATGTGCCCGTTGTAGCCCAACATTTTCAAATGGGCATACACCGGCGCGTACTCACTGGCCCCTGGCTCGTCGCGATTGGGTACACCAGCAAGTTGCATGTGCTTCACCCGCCCAGAAGGTAAGTATTCGCTCAGCGCATTCAGCACCTCGCCTTCGGTGCGCAGGCAATGATACAAGTCCATTTGCACACCCAGGTTGGGCTGGTTCAAGCGACTCAACAGTTCATGGGCGTCGGCCTGGCGGCTCAACAGGTAACCAGGCACGTCAAACCGGTTAATTGGTTCAATCAACCAGTCAATTGCCTCAGTTTTCATGGTGCTGGCCAACCACAACAAGTTTTTCTCGTAACAGTTCCAAGCTGCCCGCATGCTTTGTTCATCGTTTGAATTCACAACGCCCGCCAACACATGCACTTTGCGCACACCCAACGCCGTGGCGTAATTCACTGCCTGTTCTGTCGAACGTTTGAATTCGTCGCGCCGCGAAGGCGAACTGGCCAACCCGCGCTCGCCTTTGCCCCAATCACCTGCTGGTGCGTTAATCAACACCCATTGCACGCCAGCCTCAAGCGCCTTGTCGCGCAACAGTTCAGCAGGATAATCGTAAGGAAACATGCACTCTGCATGCCTGAACCCATCCTGTGCACAAGCATCCAATCGGTCCTGGAAATCGAACTCGGTGTAAAGCCAACTCAGGTTGGCCGTCAACTTCATATTTCAAACACCAGGTGCGGGTTGAAGAAAGGATTCTCAAAAGCCTGCGGCGTCACCTGCACTTGCCCACGCTCCATTTTTCGCGCTTTGCCTTTTTTGCGAACATAACCACGCGGATTCACCAACACGCGGGTTTGACCACCGTTGTTGTGAACGGTGTAATCGAAGGAATCATGCATGTGCCCGTGCACCCACACATCGGCTTTGCCCATCAAACGACTCAGGTCAGATACAAACGCCGCGTTGATCGGGCTTAAGTTAAAGCGTGGGTGAATACTTTGCGGGTGGGGCGCATGGTGAGTAATCACCACGGTTTTTCCATCAAACGGTGAAGACAGTGCAGACTCCAGCCAATCGATATTCTGGTAGTGCAAATCGATGCCCATGCTTGGGGAAAACTGTTTGCCGCGCATGCGGATTAACTTGTAATCCGGCAAAAACGCCTTGGCCACGAGCTCGGCACCAAACCGCCAACCGGGCTGAATATTGAAATCGGTCCACAAGGTACAACCCAAAAAACGCACACCCTGAATCACCACGCTGGTGCGCTGCAGGTAATTCAACTGCTTCTTCGCGGCCAGTTCAAACAAATGGTCGTCAAGAATTTCAATGTCGTGGTTGTAATACTCGTGATTGCCTGCCACGTAGATGTGCTGTTTCTCTCCCAAGTCTGCCAGGGCATTCAAGCCCTGAGTGCCTTGGTGAATGTCACCGGCAAGGATCATCAGGTCCACATCCTCAGCAGGTTGTGGAACAGCCGCCAAAGCGGGAAAGTGGCGCATCGTTTCAAGATGCAGGTCAGAATACAAGGCGATTTTCATGCCTTTATTCTAACCTGTAGAAAATTCAAAGCGGATTACACACCCTCAGTAGCCAACGCACTTCCCATTTGTTCAATGCACCGCAAAATATGGTCTTCCAGAATTTTGCAGGTGATATGCCGCCAGTCCAGGCGATTGATGAATACCAGGCAATCATTTTTGGGATCAACTGCAAACCAGGAGGGAATGGGTGTCGATGCGCCCATTTCGCGATTGGCTTGCAACACCTTCTTGGCAGCGGCCAGGCTGTCCACGCGAAAACGTTTCAATTCAATGTGAATATCAACCCAAGTGATGCCTTCCATCTCCCCGTGCTGCAGCAATACGGCTTGGTCGTTGAAGAAGAACACGCGACCCAGAGGGGTCATGTTGCTTGGGCGACTCTGTTGAAGGTCTTTCAACAAATCATCGAATTTCTGATACATAAATGGCTCCTTGATTGCCATTTATGTTGCGAATCCCCGCACGTAGGTTCCAAAGGGTTTCACAATGGTTCCGCTCAAGAAAAAAGCCACGACTTTCACCGTGGCTTTTCACTGGCTTTTCAACCTTGTACTGCTTAGCGTACTTTTCTCAAGCGCTTGATGGCCTGCAACTGTGCAATCGCGGAAGCCAATTCAGCCTGTGCTTGAGCATAGTCAATGTCCGCACTGCGATTGGCCAATGCCTCTTCAGCCAAACGCTTGGCTTCCGTTGCTTTGGCTTCATCCAGGTCGCTGCCGCGAAGGGCTGTGTCTGCAAGAACAGTCACTGCGTTGGGTTGTACTTCCAACACGCCACCGTTTACAAACACCACTTCTTCCTCAGCTTGACCCGCAATCTTGATGCGAACTGTACCGGGCTTGATGCGTGTAATCAGCGGGGTGTGACGTGGGTAAATACCCAGTTCACCCTGCTCTCCGGGCAAAGCTACAAACTCTGCTTCACCTTCGAAGATTGATTCTTCTGCACTCACCACGTCCACGCGGATTGTCGACATACTCATTTCCTTTGTGATGGGCACCGGCTTGGGTTTTCACCTTGGCCGGTGCACGACACACCAATCGGATTACTGAATTTTCTTGGCTTTTTCGAAGGCTTCGTCAATGGTACCTACCATGTAGAAAGCCTGCTCTGGCAAGTGGTCACACTCACCGTTCACAATCATCTTGAAGCCGCGAATGGTTTCCTTCAGTGACACATACTTACCAGGTGAACCGGTAAATACTTCAGCCACTGTGAAAGGCTGTGACAGGAAACGCTGGATTTTACGCGCACGGGCTACGGCCAGCTTGTCTTCTGGAGACAATTCGTCCATACCCAAAATCGCGATAATGTCGCGCAGTTCCTTGTAACGCTGCAGTGTTTGCTGCACGCCTCGAGCCACGTTGTAGTGCTCTTCGCCGATGATGTTGGGGTCAACCTGGCGTGATGTGGAATCCAGTGGATCCACCGCAGGGTAAATACCCAAAGAAGCGATGTCACGAGACAACACCACTGTCGCATCCAAGTGAGCAAACGTTGTAGCAGGTGACGGGTCGGTCAAGTCATCCGCAGGAACGTATACAGCTTGCACTGAAGTAATGGAGCCCTTCTTGGTCGAAGTAATACGCTCTTGCAAGCGACCCATTTCTTCGGCCAGTGTTGGCTGGTAACCCACCGCAGAAGGCATACGACCCAACAACGCAGACACTTCAGTACCGGCCAATGTAAAGCGGTAAATGTTGTCCACGAACAGCAGAACGTCGCGGCCTTCGTCACGGAAGTATTCAGCCATGGTCAAGCCAGTCAACGCAACGCGCAAACGGTTGCCGGGAGGCTCGTTCATCTGGCCATAAACCAGTGCAACTTTGTCCAACACGTTGGAGTCTTTCATCTCGTGGTAGAAGTCGTTACCCTCACGAGTACGCTCACCCACACCAGCGAACACGGAATAACCACCGTGCTGCTTGGCGATGTTGTTGATCAATTCCATCATGTTCACGGTCTTGCCCACACCCGCACCACCGAACAAGCCTACCTTACCGCCTTTGGCGAATGGGCAGATCAAGTCGATCACCTTGATGCCTGTTTCGAGCAGTTCTGTCGAAGGTGACAGCTCGTCGAAAGCAGGGGCATTTTGGTGAATGGCACGTGTTGACTCAGTGGTCACTGGACCTGCTTCGTCAATTGGGCGACCCAACACGTCCATGATGCGGCCCAGTGTGCCTTGGCCCACGGGAACTGAAATTGGCTTGCCTGTGTTTTTCACAGCCATGCCACGGCGCAAGCCGTCTGATGCACCCAAACAGATGGTACGAACTACACCGTCACCCAGCTGCTGCTGAACTTCCAGTGTCAGTTCGGAACCTTCCATGGTTAGCGCGTCGTACACTTTCGGCATGTTGTTGCGTGAAAACTCAACGTCAATAACCGCGCCGATACACTGTACGATTTTTCCTTCGTTTGTCGCAGTACTCATCGTTATTTCCTTAATTCAAAATCGTTCCGAACATCCGCTTACACAGCCGCTGCGCCGCCGACGATCTCTGCCAATTCTTTCGTAATGGCAGCCTGGCGGGCTTTGTTGTAGGTAAGTTGCAGTTCACTGATCACATTCTTGGCGTTGTCTGACGCTGCCTTCATCGCAACCATACGTGCTGATTGTTCTGAAGCCATGTTCTCTGCCACTGCCTGATACACCAATGCTTCGATGTAGCGCAGCAACAAATCGTCAATCACGGCCTTCGCATCCGGCTCATAGATGTAGTCCCACGACGTGGAACCCTCATCGGCTTGCAGCCTGTCGCCACCCAAGGGCAGCAATTGCTCGAACACGGCTTCTTGCTTCATGGTGTTTACAAAGCGGGTGTATGCCAAATAAACAGCATCCACTTCGCCTGCAACGTACGCATCAAGTTGAACCTTGATCGCGCCGATCAGTGCTTCAAGGTGGGGCTTGTCGCCAAGACCCGTTACCTTGGAAGTCACATCAACACCAATGCGGTTAAAGAAGCCAGCGCCCTTTGTACCGATTGCGGTTGCTCGTACCTTTGCGCCCTTGGCACCAAACTCCTGAAACTTGCTGGTCACCAATCGCAGAATGTTGGTGTTCAAGCCACCACACAGACCTTTGTCAGTTGTCACAACAATCGCAGCCACGTTTTTGATCTCGTCGCGCGCCACCATGTATTCATGGCGGTATTCAGGGTTTGCCTTGGCCAGGTTGGCGCAAATATTCCGAACTTTGTCCGCGTAGGGACGAGCCGAACGCATACGGTCCTGGGCTTTGCGCATTTTGGACGCAGCCACCATTTCCATCGCCTTCGTGATCTTTCGCGTGTTTTGCACGCTCTTGATCTTGGTCCGGATTTCCTTCATTCCTGACATCGTATTTCCTCCAATGACTGGGAAGGTACGAGACCTTCCGAGTTATGCGGTGGGTACAATCAGATCGCTCTGATTAATACGCGCCAGTTTTCTTGAATGATTTCACGGCCTCGTGCAGCTTTGGCTCATCGTCTTTCGACAACTCGTAAGTCTGCTCGATACGATCGATCAGGTCCTTGTGGCTTGTCTGCATGAATTGACGCAGAGAAACCTCAAAAGGAAGAACGTTCGATACCTCGACATCATCCAAATAACCATTGTTGATTGCGAACAGGGCCAGTGCCATTTCCCATGTTTTCAATGGGGCGTACTGGGGCTGCTTCAACAACTCAACCACACGGCGACCACGTTCCAGCTGGCGGCGGGTTGCTTCGTCAAGATCAGAAGCAAACTGCGCAAACGCAGCCAATTCACGGTACTGGGCCAAGTCGGTACGAATACCGCCTGACAGCTTCTTGACCACCTTCGTTTGCGCTGCACCACCCACGCGAGACACGGAAATACCCGCGTTAATCGCTGGACGGATACCGGCGTTGAACAAGTCGGTTTCCAGGAAGATTTGACCGTCAGTAATCGAAATCACGTTGGTTGGAACGAACGCTGTTACGTCACCAGCCTGGGTTTCGATGATTGGCAGTGCGGTCAATGAACCGGTTTTGCCTTTCACTTCACCCTTGGTGAACTTTTCAACATATTCGGCATTCACACGTGATGCGCGCTCGAGCAAACGGCTGTGTAGATAGAACACGTCGCCTGGGTAAGCTTCGCGGCCGGGTGGGCGACGCAGCAACAGGGAAATTTGACGGTAGGCTACAGCTTGCTTGGACAGGTCGTCGTACACGATCAGGGCGTCTTCACCGCGGTCGCGGAAATATTCACCCATGGTGCAGCCAGAGTAAGGAGCCAGGTATTGCATGGCTGCTGATTCTGAAGCGGAAGCCACCACAACAATGGTGTATTCCAGTGCGCCGTGTTCTTCCAGCTTGCGCAACACGTTCACGATGGAGGAGGCTTTCTGGCCCACAGCCACGTACACGCAAGTTACGCCAGTGCCTTTCTGGTTGATGATCGCGTCGATCGCCACAGCTGTTTTACCAGTCTGGCGGTCACCAATGATCAATTCACGCTGGCCTCGGCCAACTGGAACCATGGCGTCAATCGCCTTTACACCGGTTTGCAGTGGCTGGTCTACTGACTTACGCTCGATAACACCAGGTGCCACTTTTTCGATCACGTCAGTCATCTTGGCATTCACTGGGCCCTTGCCATCAATAGGCACACCCAATGCATTCACCACTCGACCACGCAGCTCGGGACCAACAGGCACTTCCAGAATACGGCCGGTACACTTGACCATGTCGCCTTCAGAAATGTGCTCGTAAGAACCCAAAATAACGACACCCACGGAATCACGTTCCAGGTTGAGCGCCAAACCAAAGGTGTTGCCTGGGAATTCCAGCATTTCACCTTGCATAACATCTGACAAACCATGAACGCGGCAAATACCGTCGCTCACGGACACTACCGTACCTTGTGTCCGGATGTCGGCCGATGATCCGAGGCCTTCGATCCGGCTCTTGATCAGTTCACTGATCTCAGAGGGATTAATCTGCATATTGATTGCTCCAATTACGTTTGAGGGCCAAGTTAGGCTGTTAAAGCCGCCTTCATCGCGTTAAGTTTGCCGCGCACCGAACTATCCAAAATTTGATCGCCCACAGTGACGCAAACGCCACCAATCAGCGACTCGTCCACCTGAACTGTCACGTTCAGTTTGGAACCAAATTTCTTTTCCAATGCACCACGTACGTTTTGAACTTCAGCATCAGACATGGGGAATGCAGAGGCGATGATCGCGTCTGCAGAGCCTTCATGGCTGTTCTTCAATTCTTCGAACTGTCGAGCGATTTCTGGCAAGGCCAGCAAACGGCCATTTTCCACAAGCGCACCCAAAAAATTCATTGCTTGCGCTTCCGCCGGTGTCTTGGTCAGTTCAACAAACACTTTCAACACTTGCTCGTCAGTCAACTTTGGGTTGCTGACCAGCAATTTAATGTCTTCGTTGCTTGCGACTGCCGACCACGACTGTAGCCAATCACTCCACTGGTTCAGGTTTGAGGTTTTTGCAACATCAAACGCTGCCTCAGCGTAAGGACGGGCGATGGTGGATAGTTCGACCATGTTGTGTTTCCTTAAGCTTTAGGCTTACAGTTCCGCTTTCAGTTGATTCAGCAAATCTGCGTGGGCCTGGGCGTTCACTTCCTTCTTCAGGATTTGTTCAGCGCCTTTCACCACGAGAGTTGCCAACTGATCGCGCAACTGGTCACGGGCACGTTGTGCTTCGTTCGCAGCTTCCGCTTCAGCCTGCGCAAGAATTCGCTTGCGTTCAACTTCGGCTTGTTGTTTTGCCTCTTCAATAATCTGCTGGGCACGCTTTTCTGCTTCGGCCAGGCGCTGCTGATTCTCAGACCGGCTTACAGCCAGTTCCTGTTCAGCTTTACGACCGGCTTCTGCCAAAGCCTGCTTACCACGTTCTGCAGCGGCCAGGCCGTCTGCGATTTTCTTTGCACGCTCATCGATGCTCTTGATCAGCGGGGGCCATACGAATTTCATCGTAAAGACCGCCAAGATGAAGAAAACGACGAGCTGAGCAAACAGCGTTGCGTTTAAGTTCACGGCATGTTTCCTCTAAAACGCACGAATTGGACTTAAAACATTCGTGCGGTGTTGTTCGAAGGAAGTGGCTGTAAATTAACCAACAAATGGGTTAGCAAACGCGAACATCATCGCGATACCAACACCGATCAGGAACGCAGCGTCGATCAGACCGGCCAAAACGAACATCTTTGTTTGCAGTTCGTTCATCAGTTCTGGCTGGCGAGCAGAAGCTTCCAGGTACTTACCACCCATGATCGCGATACCGATACAGGCACCAATCGCACCCAAACCAATGATAATGCCGCAAGCAAGAGCTACGAAAGCAACGTTAGTCATGACAACTCCTTAAATTGAAAAAATGAAAAATTAAAAAAACCAAAAAAACTAAAAATCGATCAGTGGCCCTGATGCGCCTGGCCAATGTAGATCAAGGTCAACATCATGAAAATGAAGCCCTGAAGCAACACGATCAGAATGTGGAAAATCGCCCAGATTGTTCCGGCCAACACGTGACCCAAGAAGGCAAATGCTCCACCCAAGGACAACGCAGCAGCGCCACCCAGCAAGGCGATCAGCATGAATACCAATTCGCCTGCGTACATGTTGCCGAACAGTCGCATGCCCAGGGACACGGTCTTCGCGGCAAATTCAATGAGGTTCAATACAAAGTTGGGAATCCACAGCAGTGGGTTGGCACCGAAAGGCGCGCAGAACAATTCATGAACGAAACCACCCGCGCCCTTGATTTTGACTGAGTAGTACAGCATGAGTACCAACACACCCAGAGACATGCCCAAGGCACCATTCAGGTCGGCTGTAGCCACCACACGCATGTAGGGATCACCTGGGCTGGCTGCGAAGCCGAGTGCGTACAACAATTCACCCCAAGCCATGGGGATCAGATCAACTGGAACCAAGTCGAAAGCGTTCATAACCACGATCCAGAGGAACACGGTCAGTGCCAGGGGCGCGATAAAACTGCGGTCGCCATGAACGATGGCTTTGGACTGGTTCTCGACCATTTCCACCATCATTTCGACGAAACCCTGAAAACGACCGGGTACGCCAGAAGTGGCTTTGGAAGCTGCTTTGCGCAGCATGAGAATAACAATTAGACCAGACAGGATGGAGAAAAACATCGTGTCCAGGTTGATCACTGAGAAATCGACGATAAATTTTTGCTTATCGGTAGCGAAATGCTGCAAGTGATGGACGATGTACTCTGAGGGGGTTAGCCCATTCGGTGAAGATGCCATACTTATCTCAAGAAAAATGCCAAAAAATAGCTTTTGAGGGTGACGATCGCTGTGAGGATCAAGGACCACCAAACAATGTTCGGATCAACTTGACTCGCTACAAACATGATTGCGATTGTTGCGCCAACCTTCAGGAATTCTCCGGTCAAAAACACAAACGTTCCGCCCATGGGCGTTTTGCTACCCAAGGCCAACCGCGCGGCGAACAACGTGCTCGGCAACGCAACGGCGGCAAAACCCCAAGCGGCAGACTGCGCGTGAATGGGAGACACCAACAACATGAGGAGGCAAACTGCCACCCCGACGACCCATTGGAGCCCGACTATTTTCCACATATTTGCTGCGCTGCCACATTTAACCTTGATCGGATACGTGTTTTCCGCAGGGTTCACGTGTTTTTGACAAACCGCCAGATTATAGGGGTTTGTACGCCCCCTAGTCAAACGAAAACGGCTTATTTTTCACACCGATTTGGTGCAAAAGTTAAAGCTCTTCTTTGGGAAAGCCAATGCGCTCGAGCACGCCGTCCAGCTCATCCAAATTATTGAATTTAATAGTAACACTGCCCTTGCCATTTGCATTGGCTTTTAACTGAACGGCGCTGGCCAACCAGTCGGCCAAACCTTCTTCAAGCCGGCGTACGTCTGCGGTTTGTTTGGGTTTGGCCGCTTGGCGGTCGCCGTCGCTGGCCCAGTCATTGACCAGCTTTTCAGTTTCACGCACCGACAAACGCTTGTTGACTACTTCATTGGCACAGGCAATTTGCTCGGCCGCCGTCAAAGCAAGCAAGGCGCGAGCATGACCCATTTCAATGTCGCCAGCCAGCAACATGGTCTGAACAGGTTCAGCCAGGTTGAGCAGACGCAACATGTTGCTTGTTGCACTGCGGGATCGACCGATGGCACGGGCAGCATCTTCATGGGTCAAATTGAATTCGCGAATGAGGCGCTGAACGCCCAAGGCCTCTTCAAGCGGGTTCAGGTCTTCACGCTGAATGTTTTCAATCAACGCCATGGCCAAAGCGGATTCGTCGGGCACCGCACGCACCAACACCGGCACTTCTTCCAGGCCCGCCAGTTTCGACGCACGGAAACGACGCTCGCCTGCAATAATTTCGTATTTACCAGAACCGATCGGGCGAACCAGAATGGGTTGCATGATGCCCTGGCTTTTGATGGACTCAGCCAGCTCCATCAGGGATGACTCATCCATGCGGGATCGCGGCTGGTACTTACCAGCCTGAAGCTTGCCCAAAGGCAGCGTCATCACCTGCTCACCCATGTCTTTGTTGGCATCGTCGCCAGAAGGGCCTAATAGCGCTTCCAGGCCCCGGCCCAGACCTTTGGTGCGTTTGATTGCGTTCATGGCTTCTTGTTGGTTATTAAGTTATGCGGCGATGGGAAGACCCAGTCGGTCGACCATTTCGTTGGCGAAGTCCAAATAGGCCTTTGCACCCTTGCTGGTTTTATCGAACAACACACCGGGCACCCCGTAGCTTGGTGCTTCAGCCAAGCGCACATTGCGGGGAATAATGGTTTTAAATACTTTGTTGCCAAAATGCTTTTCCAGCTGAGCGGAAACCTGCTGAGCAAGCGTCATTCGCGGATCGTACATCACGCGCAGCAGACCAATAATGGTCAGGTTCGGGTTCAAGTTCTTGCACACTTGCTTGATGGTATTGACCAAATCACTCAGGCCCTCCAGTGCGTAATACTCGCACTGCATGGGAATGACCACGCCATTGGCGCAACACAAGGCGTTCAGGGTGAGCAGAGACAGTGCGGGTGGGCAATCGATCAAAATGAAATCGTATTGATCATCCACTTCGGAGATGGCTTCACGCAGCTTGATTTCACGGTCTTCAAACTCGACCATTTCAACTTCAGCGCCAGCAAGTTCGCGGTTGGCTGCCAAAACATCAAACTCGCCTTCTGCGCGAACGGTCGCCTCGGCCACGCCCACCATGCCCACCAACACCTGATAAACCGTGTGTTTTACGCTGCGTTTGTCGATGCCACAGCCCATGGTGGCGTTGCCTTGGGGGTCAAGATCAACCAGTAGCACGCGCTGTTTTGCCATGGCCAAACCGGCAGCCAGATTCACTGCTGTGGTGGTTTTTCCCACGCCACCTTTCTGGTTGGCTATGCAGAAAACTTTCGCCATCTTCTTGTCCTGTGAATGAATGATTTGATTTTAGCGTTTAATCATGAACAAGTGCCTTGCCTCGTCCAAGAATGGCACATCAATTGGATGAAGCGCATTAATTTGCCAACCAGCAGGAACTTCGCTGTCCACCTCAACCCTCCCTTTCAGGGCGGCAAACTGGCCATGCTCAGCCAACACATGCTGACTAAGTGCAATGAAATTACCAATACTGGAAAAAGCGCGGGAACAAATCAGATCAAACGGGGCGTCGACCTGGAATTCCTCCACCCGCCCGTGCACAGCCTGCGCATTCTTCAAACCCAGGCTGGCAATGGCCTGCTGCATGAAAGCGACTTTTTTTTGAACCGTGTCAATCAGTGTGATTTGCCAGCTGGGCTGCGCAATCGCCAACACCAAACCGGGCAGGCCCGCGCCTGCACCCACATCCAGAATTCTTGGATTGGTCGTAGCCTGCAAAGCAAATGAGATTTCAGGCAACACAGCCAAGGAGTCCAGCAAATGGTGTGTGATCAACTCCCGATTGTTACGAATGGCAGTGAGGTTATAAACCCGGTTCCACTTCTGAATCAGTTGGCCATACTTGAAAAGCTGCGCATGCTGGTCTGAATTCAACCCCAAACGTAGACTGGCGATCCCCTCTTCCAACAGTGCCTGATCTGAAACCCCCAGGATTTCAGACTTTGGTTTTCGGTGCAGTGAATTCAAGCCACTTGCTCCGTGGTTCCACCGGAAGACTTATCGGCATTGGCACTTCGATTCAGCAAATCACGTTTCTTTAGATGAACAAGCAACAAGGAAATGGCTGCGGGTGTAATACCTTGAATACGACCAGCCTGACCAATGGTTTCCGGCTTCTGGGTATTCAGCTTTTGCTGCACCTCTTTGCTCAAACCGTTTACACCCGAATAATCAAAGTCCGCTGGGAGTCGGATTGATTCATTGCCCGCACCACGCTCTACTTCAGCCTGTTGGCGCAGCACATAACCGGCGTACTTCACCTCGATTTCCAACTGAGAAACCAAATCACCCTGTTGCAAAGGATTGCTCAAAGCCATTTCGCCATTCTCTTTACTCAGCGTGCTGAGATCGTGATAACTGACATCCGGGCGTTTAAGCAAGTCGTACAAGTTGTACTCGCGATCAATTCCTTTGTGCAGCACTCGCTCTGCCTCGGCCTGGGTCACAATTTTCGGATTGATCCACGTGGAACGTAAACGCTGCTTTTCCTGCTCCACTGACTCCCGCTTTTCTGAAAAAGCCTTCCAGCGGGTGTCATCGACCAAACCGAGCTTGCGGCCAATTGGCGTGAGGCGCTGATCTGCATTGTCCTCACGCAAGCTTAAACGGTACTCTGCGCGGCTGGTGAACATGCGGTAAGGCTCTGCCACACCCTTGCTGGTTAAATCATCTACAAGCACGCCCAGATACGCCTCATCACGGCGGGGAGTCCATTGCTCTCTGCCTTGCACCATCAGTGCCGCATTCACGCCCGCCAACAAACCTTGGGCGGCCGCCTCTTCATAACCCGTAGTACCATTGATTTGGCCTGCGAAGAATAAACCTTCAATGGCCTTGGTTTCAAGCGTGGTTTTCAACGCGCGCGGGTCGAAATAATCATATTCAATCGCATACCCTGGCCGCATGATGTACGCATTCTCCAAACCTTTAATGGAGTGAAGCAGTTTCAACTGAACGTCGAATGGCAAAGACGTAGAAACACCGTTCGGGTAATACTCATTGGTGCTCAAGCCCTCGGGTTCCAGGAAAATCTGATGAGATTCCTTGTCCGCGAAGCGATGGATTTTGTCCTCGATCGATGGGCAGTAACGTGGCCCCACACCTTCGATCACGCCTGTGTACATCGGGCTGCGGTCCAGGCCACCGCGAATGATGTCATGGGTGTTCTGGTTGGTGTGCGTGATCCAGCAAGGCAACTGCCGCGGATGCATGGCTGTGTTGCCCAAATAAGAAAATACGGGCACAGGATCCAGATCACCGGGCTGTTCCTGCATCACTGAAAAGTCGATGCTGCGGCCATCGATACGTGGCGGCGTACCGGTTTTCAGGCGACCTTGCGGCAACTTCATTTCTTGCAGACGCATGCCCAAACCAATCGAGGGAGGATCCCCTGCCCGACCAGCGGAGTAATTTTGCAAACCCACATGGATTTTGCCATTCAAAAAAGTACCCGCCGTCAGCACCACAGCTCTGGCCTTAAACTTCAAGCCGATCTGCGTAACCGCACCGCACACTCGATCACCTTCCAACAACAGATCTTCAACAGACTGCTGGAAAATACTCAAATTGGTTTGGTTCTCGAGACGCGTTCGAATGGCCTGGCGGTACAGAACACGGTCTGCTTGCGCACGGGTAGCCCGCACAGCCGGGCCTTTGGAACTGTTCAGAATACGGAACTGAATCCCAGCTTCGTCGGTAGCGATGGCCATTGCACCGCCCAAGGCGTCCACCTCTTTGACCAAATGGCCCTTACCAATACCACCAATCGACGGGTTACACGACATTTGCCCAAGTGTTTCGATGTTGTGGGTCAGCAGCAGGGTTTTGCTTCCAGCGCGCGCGGCTGCAAGTGCGGCCTCGGTACCTGCATGACCACCGCCCACAACAATGACATCAAACTCTTCGGGATAAAACATGATTCACTCCTGGCACTGGGTGCCGGAATCCGACATGGGATTCAACATTCAAATGCCGAAATCAAACACACTTGATTCGGCGACAATGGCGCAATTATATGCTTCGGCATGATTTTGCCCAAGTGAACATGTTTCACGTGGAACAGAAAACAGACAAGGTTGCTCAATCGCATACTTTCCTGATTGATCGGCTGCTTTGGTACACACCTGCTCGCGCGCCCATTTGTCTCAC
The DNA here is from genome assembly GCF_002473065.1 of Limnobacter sp. UBA7229. NCBI lineage: Bacteria > Pseudomonadati > Pseudomonadota > Betaproteobacteria > Burkholderiales > Burkholderiaceae > Limnobacter > Limnobacter sp. UBA7229. The sequence continues at coordinate 137,990 of NZ_DKTN01000005.1, forward strand.
TCGACTCCTTACCTCGCACCTCGCTTACGTCGCTTGCTCAGGCGCATACCCTCTTTCGCCAGAAAACCTGATAACCCCCTTGTTGTTGATTAACCGCCCTAAGCGCACCCGCTAAACAGCGGGCGGGCTGCGCTTTCGGCCTTGCCGAACGGACGGTGAATTCAACACCAAGGGCAGGTTTTCTTGATCGGCGCTGCGAGGGCATTGCAGCCTGAGTGCGCTGGCGACGGTGCATGCGACAGCGACGGAAACTGCGTTCGTTAGCTAGGGCAAGGCTTGGGTGCTGTGTCGCCTTGCCGGTTTTGCGAGGCTTCCCGGCGGATTCGCAGCGCGGGGCGACCTGAAAGGTCGATGCGAAGACGCGTTCGCGTTTCGCATGCCCCAAGCCAGAGGCATCAAGCCGGAATCAGAAGACTTGCTTAGGCCAGCTGGTGCAGCACACAAGCCTCAGATCATCCATATAGCATCCCGTATATTGCGCCAAACCCGACTTCCCCACATGTTCCACGTGGAACAATCACGCAAACCACGCTTTCAAGTATGGCCAATAACTGTCGTAACTGGTGCGCAGTATCAATAAAAACACAACCGCCAACAGCGCTTTACGCACAAACCCGGCGCCCTTGCGAATGGCCAAACTGGCACCCACCCTTGCACCGGCCAGGTTGAACACAGCCATCAACAAACCCAAAGCAACAATCACATGCCCTGCGGGCGCAAACCAGGCAAGCGAAGCCAGGTTGCAGGCAATGTTCACCATTTTTGCGCCTGCGGTGGCGGCTAAAAAATCAAAGCCGAAGAACACAACAAAAGCCACCATCAAAAACGAACCGGTGCCCGGGCCGAAAAACCCGTCATAAAAACCAATTGCCAACCCCACGCAAGCACCGAAGAATCGTTCACGATTCTTGTCTAACTTGGGTGCATGTACACTGCCCAGGTCCTTGCGCAAAAAGGTGTAAATGGCCACAGCGATCAACAGCAAGGGCAACATCAAACGCAGCACCTCGGTCGAAATTTGCGTCACGATGTATGCGCCGCAGTAGGCGCCTATCAGCGCCATCGCCGTGGCTGGCACAACTGCATTCCATGGAACCTGAATGGCCTTGGCGTATTTGTAAGCCGCGAATGTGGTACCCACCACGCTGGATATTTTGTTGGTGCCCAGCAAGGTGGCATGACCCTGGGAAGGCATTAACCCGAACAGGGCCGGAATCTGGATCAACCCCCCACCACCTACCATGGCATCGATCAGCCCCGCACCAAATGCAGCGACGCACAAGGCGAGCAACACCCACAACTCAATGTTTTCAAACATGAAGAAATTCCGCAGAAAAGAAAACGGGCGCCTTGTGGGCGCCCGCCATAGGACTAATTCCGGAGTATCAGAAAAAAGTCAAAACGTTCAAGCCAAATCAGGCCGCCAAGCGGCTTGCGATTTGTGCTTTGGTTTCTTCCAGTTGAGCTGGCAGGTTGTACTTCAGTTTCTCGAACAATTCAGCATGCAGATTCAACTCTTCAAGCCAAGCCGCTTTATCAATCGCGGTGATAGAGTCGAACTGCTCTTTACTGAACTCCAGACCATCCCAAGAAATGTCGTCGTAGCTCGGTGAGGTGCCAAATACATGGTCAACGCCCTTGCCTTTGCCCTCAACTCGCTCCAAGGCCCATGCCAGTACTCGCATGTTCTCGCCAAAACCAGGCCAAATGAATTTGCCATCTGCATCGGTACGGAACCAGTTTACGCAGAAAATGCTGGGCAACTTGGCACCAGACGACTCCAGCTTCTTGCCCAAATCGAGCCAGTGCTGGAAGTAGTCAGACATGTTGTAACCACAGAATGGCAGCATGGCGAACGGATCGCGGCGAACCACACCTTGCTGACCGAAAGCCGCCGCTGTGGTTTCTGAACCCATGGTGGCTGCCATGTAAACACCTTCAACCCAATTGCGGGCTTCGGTAACCAGCGGAACGGTGGTTGAACGACGACCACCAAAAATGAAAGCGTCGATTTCAACACCTGCTGGGTTGTCCCAGTTGTTGTCGATCACAGGGTTTTGTTCTGCGGCCACGGTAAAGCGGGCGTTGGGGTGAGAGGCCTTGCGACCACAATCCGGGGTCCAGTCCTGACCAGTCCAGTCGACCAAGTGCGCAGGCGCTTCTTTGGACAAGCCTTCCCACCACACATCGCCATCATCTGTCAGAGCGACGTTGGTGAAAATCACATTGGCGTTCAGCGAAGCCATGCAGTTGGAGTTGGTTTTGGTGTTGGTGCCGGGGGCCACGCCAAAATAACCCGCTTCCGGGTTAATGGCGCGAAGCTTACCGTTTGCATCGGGCTTGATCCAGGCAATGTCGTCACCAATGGTGGTAACAGTCCAGCCCTTCATGGATGCGGGTGGAATTAACATGGCGAAGTTGGTTTTGCCGCAAGCCGAGGGAAAGGCTGCAGCCACATGGTACTTCTTGCCCTCTGGGTTGGTAACACCCAGAATCAGCATGTGCTCGGCCAACCAGCCTTGATCGCGACCCATGGTAGAGGCAATACGCAAAGCCAGGCATTTCTTGCCCAGCAAGGCGTTACCGCCGTAACCGGAACCATAAGACCAGATTTCACGAGTTTCAGGGTAGTGAACAATGTACTTGGTAGTTGGGTTGCAAGGCCAGGCAACGTCTTTCTGGCCAGCTTCCAAGGGCGCGCCCACTGTGTGTACGCAAGGCACAAATTCGCCGTTTTCGCCCAGCACGTCATACACAGCTTTGCCCATGCGCGTCATCATGCGCATGTTCACAACCACGTAGGCGGAATCAGACAATTCAACACCAATGTGCGCAATTGGACTGCCCAATGGGCCCATGGAGAACGGAACCACATACAAAGTGCGACCACGCATGGAGCCCTTGAACAAACCGTTCAAGGTAGCTCGCATTTTTGCGGGATCTTCCCAGTTGTTGGTGGGGCCTGCATCTTCTTTCTTTTCAGAGCAGATGTAGGTACGGTCTTCCACGCGGGCCACGTCTGAAGGATCAGACCAGGCCAGGTAAGAGTTGGGGCGCTTTTCAGGGTTGAGTTTGCGCAGTGTTCCTGCTTCAACCATTTCTGCGCAAAGGCGATCGTACTCTTCTTGTGAACCATCACACCACACAATATTCTTGGGCTCGGTAAGGGCAGCAATTTCTTGCACCCAGGCCACAAGTTTCTTGTGCTTGACATACGATGGCACGGTCTGGCTGACCATAGACAGCACTGCACTCATGCTAAAACCTCCAGATAGACAAATGTAATTCTTTTGTGCGGGGGCTTTGGCGTTGCTCTACAGTGTGACCGGAACATGACACCAAGCACACGGGCGATCGATTTGTCGCTTATCCGCAAACTTAGCCCTCGAGTTTAACATGTTGTAAGCAAACGGAAATAAGTTTTTCCTATAGGCATTATCGCCTAATCGCATACGGTGTTTGCTTTCCGACACAGGCCATGTAAAGTGGCGAAACTGCACGACTACGGAAACCTCATGAAGCTGATTGCAATTTGCACGGGCCTGGTTGCCCCACTTGTCTATCGAACGGCATCGGGTGACATCAAAACCGAGGCAAGCGGGATCAAAAAACAGGCTGTAAGCACTGAACAAAACCCGATCCCCATTGAACTGAAAAAGCTGGGTCTGGAAGGCGATGAGCAATGCAATTTGTCAGTGCATGGTGGATTGGACAAGGCCGTGTACATGATGCCCGCTGAGCATTATGAGTTTTGGAAAGCGCGCCGCCAGGAGAAAAACCTGGACACCGATTTGCCCTGGGGATTTTTGGGCGAAAACCTGGTGGTGGAGGGTCTGGATGAAACCCAGGTGAGAATTGGAGATGAGTTTGAATTGGGAGAGGTTCGGCTGCGGGTCACCGACCCACGCGAGCCATGTCACAAGTTTGCCATTCGCATGGGTTTTGGCGCAGCCCCAAAACAAATGATTCAGCAGGGCAATTGCGGCTGGTATTTGCGCGTGGTGCAGGCAGGGCAGTTGCATGCGGGCATCGAATTAAAACACTTTGTCAACCCGCAGGGCAAGACTGTGCTTGAATCGTTCCGCTATAAAACCCGCAAGGGGCAAATGGATTTGTTGTAACACCGCCTAGGCAGCCAGCTGTTTTTTCCAAACTTTGGCTTGCGCTTTGGCTGCGGGCAACACCAGTCGCCCCAAACGCTCAATCCACACGGGGTTGGGGTCGTAACCGTGGTGGGTCACAGCCAATGCCAAGGCCTCTTCATCCCAGCCGTCCTCGCAATACAAATCGAACAGCGCTTCAGCCAACACCGGGCTTCTGGGCAAAGCACGCAGCCACTGCTCGGCCTGCACAATCGCATCTCGCGAGCGACCGGCATCGCGCAACATGCGAACTGCCACCACGGCTTCAAAATCATCAACGGCCGACTTCCTGAGCAACTCGGCCAACAGGCGCTTTTCACCAAGATACTCAAGAAGTGCGCGAACGCGCAGCCTTCTCCACCGCTTGTCGAAAGAACGCCAACTTACATTGCTGGTGGGCTGCATTTCATTCATTTCATTGATTTCAAGTTCCAGCAAACCCAGCACGGTGTGGCGATCACACAAAGCGATTTGCTTCCACCACCAGGAAGGGTCTACCAGACCAGCCTGATCCAACATGGCTACTGGATACACCAGGTGCGCACGCTCAATGGGGTTTTCAATTCGCGCTGAGACAATGCTCAACCAGTCGCGCGTGAATTCGCGCACTGCCTTGAGCAACAAGCCATGCTTGTCATCGGCACCCTCGCAAATGGCCAGCAACTTTTGCAGCCCATGCGCGCCCAGTTCAACCAACAAATTGGGGTCGTGTTGGCGCTGCAATTCCGATTGCAGCCAGCCATCAAGAACCTGGGTGCGAATTGCTATTCGCTCGCAGGATTGCGCAGAGGGGCAACGCGCCTGACCAACAAAACGGTTAATCAGTTGTTTCAGCTTTCTTGGCCTGGACTTGAAGTCGGCTTCATCATTTGAGTCGAGAAGCTCACAACTGCTCTCCAAAAACTGGAATGCGCGGTGAAGATCGGGCAGATGCTGCGAAGCCCGCCCGAACCAGAGCATCCATTCCTGCCCACTGCGCGCTGCCAATGGGGAGTTGTGCTGTTCTTTTAGCAATTAAAACCTCCCTGTTCAAGCAGGTGCCTGGTTACTCAGTGAACGAACTCCATCAGCGAATTTTGTAATGCCCCGGCGCATAGGCTTTGGTGCGAACAAAGCCACGCAACTTCAGGTGCTTGGTTTTGCGACCAGTGACACGCTCGCGCCACATTTTGAAGCTGCTGGCTTTCATGCTTGCGCGCATGAGTTCAATGGTTTGAGATTCATTCAAACCAAATTGAAGTTCTATCGCTTCAAATGGTGTTCGATCTTCCCAGGCCATTTCGACAATGCGGGAAACATCTTCCTCGGACAACTTAAACTGCAAAGGCTTGGACATCTGATCTCACTGACCGCTAAACTGGAGAAAATTCAACAATCAGTATATGACAGAAGGGGCTTTTACGTGAAAAGAGCATTGCTCAGCTTGATCGTGTTGATCACATTGGTAATCATCGTTTTCTTTGGCCTTGGCCTGTACTCAGAAACCGGTGCGCCCCCCGGTCTGGCCAATGGGCAGTTGGCACCCTGCCCAAACAAACCCAACTGTGTAAGCAGCGAGAGTTCTCCGTCGGATGATCACTCCATCGCCGCCTTGCCGATCACGCCAGGCATGGGAGAAGAACCTTTGCTGAAGGTGAAAGAAGTCATCGAACTCTTGGGCGGCGATGTAAACTTTTCCAATGATCAATACATGGCCAGCACTTTCACAAGCGATTTTTTCGGCTTTGTGGACGATGTGGAATTTCGCATAGACCAGGGCAGTGGATTACTTCATGTTCGTTCGGCCTCGCGGGTTGGATACAGCGACCTGGACGCAAACCGCAAACGTGTAGAGCAAATACGGGCGCTGTTAAGCACGAACTAGGGTAATTACCCACGAAACTTTCCTATTTTTTATTGGGTAGTTCAAAAGTGTGGTCCCTCGTACGGGTGACAAAGTGTAAAGTGGTTACCGAGAGGAAAAGGGACGGAGACACTTCCACAATGAGCAGTCCAAAAGAAATCAACGAGGCGGTCAGGCTCACCGAGCTTTACCAACTTGATATTCTGGACACGGAAAAAGAAGAGTACTTTGAAGCGCTAGTGGACCTGGGTTTGTCAGCGTTCAATTGCGCATTCTGCTTCATTGCATTTGTAGATTCTGATCGACTTTGGTTTAAAGCAAAACGCGGTTTCGAAGTCAAGGAAGTTCCACGCGACCTTTCCATTTGTTCTCACACCATTCAACATGATCAACCGCATGTCATCAACGACTGCCTTGAACACCCAGTGTTCAAGACCAACCCCCTGGTACTTGGTAGCCCCTGGATTCGCGCTTATTTGGGAATCCCCATTCGCTCGGTGAACAGCAACAACATTGGCACATTTTGCCTGCTCGACAACACTGCGAGAACCTGGACAAAATCTGAAGTGTCCGTTGCAATTGCCTTGGCCAAATTGGTTGAACACAGTCTTGTTGAGCGTGCACTGAAAGCCAAAGAATCAAACGAATTGAATTCCAAACAACAACACAACTACAACAATCAAGGTTTGGGTAGCTGGAAGAACACAGATCACGGTGGGCTGATCGAACTGTCGCCCTCCATGGAAAAATGGCTCAACCTTTCGCAAACCCGTGTGGTACAGGCCAGCTGGTTCCATAACTTACCAATCGACGAAGACCGGGAAATGGTCGAGAAAGCGCGACTTAAACGCGATGGAAATGCGTTTGTGTATCGCGTCCGTTTGCCCAGCGGCGACATTGTGCGCTTTGAAGAACAGGTTTATGACAGCGGCAACGCAGGTGACACACGCTTGTTTGGTTTGGTGAAAAAAATCAGCGAACCTGCGCTGGAAGCCCTTCACCAAGAAGTGTCAAACGATTCCGACAGTTTGTCGCGCATGGAGCCCCATCTGGACCTGAAAAAGTTTCCCAAGTCTTTTTTGAGGGAAACCGTGAAAGGCCGGCTCGCACTCGATCACCAGGGATTAATCACCGGCCTGGCCAGCGCAGGTGATGAAGAGTTCACAAAAATAAAACTCAAGGAAAGTTTTATTGATTTGCTTTACGGCGAAGACCAAGAAACGTTCTCGAAAATCCTGAATCAATGCCTGAAAAGCAATTTGCCCTCGGAAGCTTGGGTGCGCCTGAACTTTCAGGATGAAAACAGCACTTGGCTGCGCATGGAGCTTTGCCCGAAAAAGGGATTCACTGCATTTAAAAAACCATCGGTGATCGCCAATTTTACGGCGATGATCAACAAATCGTCTTCGGTTCAAAAATCTATTTTTGATGAAAGTCTTTTGAATTTGACCGGTACTCTGGCCAAAGTGGGCGGCTGGTATTACCACCTCGAAAGTGGATCGCTTAAAACCACTGAAATGCTGCGCGAGGTATTGGGCTCCAACAAAGACTCGCTCAATTCGATTTTTCACCTCAGCTCCATTCTCTCCAGGTTGTCTGGCCGCAATATCGCGGTGCTTTTTATTGAATGCATCAACAACCGTAAACCGGCCAGCCTTGAGTTTGAAGCACTCGGGCAACACGAGAAAAAGAAATGGTTTCGCATGATGATTCGCCCTTCCATCAGCGACGAGGGCGTGCCGATGGGACTGTACGGCTCAATTGTCGACATCTCTGAGACGCGCCGAGTGGAGCAATCACTTGAAAAGAATCTGCTGACCTACAACCTAATTGTCGACAACCTTACCGATGGTCTTGTTGAAATCGACTCTAGCCTGAATGTCAGCTTTGTGAACCGAAATGCAAAAAGCCTGCTGCAAAAAGACAAAGAACTTTTTGTCCATGCAATGCCCTTGAATGAATTGATTCCGGACCTGGACAAAAACCAGTTTGCATCTTTGCTGGAGACAGTCAACCAAGTGGGCTTCTCCAAATCTGTTGAACAGTTTGTGGGATTCATCAAACGCTGGATTTCATTGCGTGTCTTCAAATCGGGCACTGGTTATACCATCCTGATCAAAGACATCACCAAGCGCAAAAATCAAAGCAGCGATTTGTACATGCTGAATTCAGCGATTGAACAGATTCGCGAAGTCATCATGGTGACCAACGACATTCGCAACACCAAAGACCCATTTGGTTTGTTGTATGTGAATTCGGCATTCGAGACATTTGTGGGCCAGGGGCGAGACAAGTGGTTGGGGCGCAATCCATATCACCTCATCCACGGTCGCATCCCGACAAGGCACTATCGCCAGTTGCTTGTCGGGTTTCTAAGTCACCAAAAAATTCTTGTAAAAACAGAATACGAGATCAACCCGGACAACAAAGTACCTTGCGACATTCTGATTTCACCATTTCTGGACACTGCGCGAAACGCGCCTTGTTTCCTGATTGTCTTCCGGGTTTTTGAGAACTGAGTGAAAGCTGGGCTTAGGCCAGCGTAGCACCAAGGCTTGAATGCTGAGTGCGTGGCGCAAACACCATCGCATGAATGGTTTTCACCAGATTGGTCATTGTCTCTGCGGTGTCTTTGCGCAAAAACCGAGCTGGCTGTATAGCGTCTGAGCGGTGCTCCGCAAGGCTTTCAGCAAGCTCCAGGCTTTCCAGATTACAAGACATGTAAGACACTGGCACAGCATGCACATACCTGCTGTAGAACACCAGAATGTCTTGCAAATCGTCATGCGCATTGTCGGGAAAATGGAGATCTGACAACACGGCAGAAGGCAAAGGCCGCAAGCCCCGTTCAGCTTGATTGAACGCTGCACGGATATCACCGAAGCGCTCAAACACCGTCAGCGAAATGGACAGATAAGTCACCTTGGCAATTTCTTCAATGGCCTCTTCCACCACAAGCCGGTAGAACGGTGAATCTTCAGCGACCCAGACTTCCAGTGGTTTTGATTCCGACTCACTCACAACATTCACCTGGCCAAACGGCATTTAGACTCGATACCGTTAGGTTAGTGGATGGCAGGTTTGACACCATCAACACAAAGAGACCCCCCCCCTATTTGAGGGAGAAATCATTTCGTACCCGCACGCTTCAAATGAAGCCATCCTCCAAATGAAGGGGCATCGCTTCGAGGGTTCACACGTAAGATTATTCAAACATATCGGTAATACCGGTTTTTATTTTTGGCAAACAAATTGGGAGGTTGCCGAATGAACCCCAACGCTGTACTTTTGATTGAAGATCATCCACTGGTGTCCATGATGCTGGCTGACATGCTGACCGAGCATGCACCAGACCTGAGTGTGCTCAAAGTGCCCACCATTCAGGCCAGTGAACAGCACATTCATGAGAATCCGCGCCTCGTCATCTTTGATCTGAACTTGCCCGACTGCGAAGGCGTCGCCTCTGCCAGACGCGTACGCGACCTGTTCCCGTTCTCGCAACTGCTGGCATTTACGGGCACCACACACGACGACATCCTCCAGGAACTGGACGAAATGGAAATTCCTTGTGTGCGAAAATCTGCCGATTACCATGAACTGTTGGATGCAGTCATGAAAGGGTTGATGGCCACAGGCGTGAGTTGCCAGGAAGGAATGAGTGCGGACAAAATGAAGTCCAAAAACGAGTTTCAATCCAACATCATTGCGCCAGGCTCCAAAAAACCGCTGACTTGGCGACAAGTCGAAATCATGCGTCGCATTGCTGTGGGAATGACCGCAAAAGAGGCTGCCCGCGACATGAACTTGAGTCCTGAGACTGTTCGCGCCCACATGCGTGAAGTCCTTGTTAGACTAGGCGCTCAGAATCGAGCCCATGCAGTGTCTATTTTCACCAAGGCAGAACGACAATCGCGGTTACTTGAAGAAGCGCAAAGTCACTGAACCTGGGCCGAACAATACCAATAACAAGGCTGGCCCATGAAACTGACCCTGCTGATTCGAATATTTGGCTTACTCATTCTGGTGTTCTCGGTATTCGGCATCGGTGTGAAGAGCATTTCGATTCACCAGCAAACCGTTCAGGAAGATTATTACCAAGCCTGGGCCTCCGATGAAGCCATTTTGACCCGCACGCTGGCCGAGTTTGAAGCCATGCGAAAGCTGGTCTTGCTGTACGCAGCCAGCCGCAACCCAGAGTACATTAACCACTACCTCGACATTGTGGGCCTGCACAACGGCAGCCGTATTTACACCACCGAGGTGGAAGCTGACTACTGGGTCGATGTAATTACGGGTCAAAACAAAGATTCTGCCGTGTCTTGGGGTATCGGGCAAAACCTCAGTGAAAGGCTTTACTCGCTGAGATTCATCGCTGAAAACGAGCCTGCCATTGAGCGAATCCTCGATCTGCGCCATCAACTTGAGAAAAACGAACTCAGCGCGTTTGCCAGCGGTATTACCCGCTTCGTTGACAAACGGGAAGGCGAATACTTGTCGCCGCCCGAAGTCAAAGAAACATTCGGTGTGTTGTTCGACCGTGAACACATTGAACTGACCAATGCATTGTCCGCAGAATTGTCCTCGTTCATTGCGCGTGAAAAAAGCCGCTACCTGGGTTTGATTGACGCCTCTCGCAAAGAACTCACCTACAGCGTTTATCTGGATGTGGTGTTCACCCTGCTCTTTTTGTTGGGCTTGTTCATCGGTTTGGTGTCCATCAAGAAAAAGGTGATCGACCCTATCAATTCGCTTTACAACGCCAGTGAAGAAATCATGAAGGGCGATTACACAGTACGTGTAAACAACCGCACGGGCTCGCATGAAATCAACCTGCTGATTCGCGCATTCAACCGAATGATTCGTTCATTCCAGCGCGACCTGGAAAAAAGCGAACGCGTGAAACAAGCGCTTGAAGAGGTCAGCCTCGCCAACGTGGAAAAAGAACGTGCGAAGAATGAATCGAGAATCAAGAGCTCGTTCCTCGCCAACATGAGCCACGAAATTCGAACGCCTATGAATGCGATTCTCGGCATGACAGCACTCACGCTGAAAACCGATTTGAACGAAAAGCAAAAAGACTACCTGACCAAAATTCAACTGTCAGGCGACAATCTGCTTCACTTGCTCAACAGCATTCTGGACTTGTCAAAAATTGAATCCGACATGTTCAAGCTGGAGCAGCGTCCATTTCGCCTTGACGATGTGCTGGAAGAAGTATTTGGCACCTTGGGTAACTCAGCGCTGGATAAAAACATTCGCCTGCTGTACACCCTTCAAGGCAAAGGCCTGCAATCAACCCTGAACCGACTGGTTGGCGATTCTCTGCGCGTGGGTCAAATTCTGAAGAACCTGATCGGTAATGCCATCAAGTTCACCAGCGAAGGGCACATCAACCTCACCGTCAAAGTGCTCAAGCAACTCGACGACCAGGTTACCCTGCAATTCAGTGTCAGCGACACTGGCATTGGCATGAGTAAAGACCAGTTGCAACGCGTATTCGACAAGTTCACGCAAGCGGATTCGAGCACCACACGCATGTTCGGCGGCAGCGGCCTGGGGCTGAGCATTGCCAAAGAATTGGTGCACCTGATGGAGGGCGACATTCATGCCCATTCCACACCGGGGCGCGGCTCGGTGTTTTATTTCACCTTGAACCTGAAAACCCAGGAAGCCGAGGCACCTGCCCGCAATCCGAATTTGCTGCATGGCCCAGACATCAAACGAGCCTACATCTGCTCGCTGGACCAAAAGCTGCACCGCTCCATCTCCAGCATTCTTGACCAGTTTTATGTGCCACTGGCCGCGCTTTCGGCGGAAGAACTGGTCACCGACCAACGGCCGTTTGAAACCAAAGACATTGTGTTCATCGACAGCGACATTGCCACCACCTCGCCCGAACTCTTGTCTCTGCTCAAAGCAAATCACCTGAACCAAAACAACAACCTGGTTTGGCTTTCCAACCGCAACGCAACCGAACTGCAACGCATTCACGGCGCAGACCCCAACAACCGGGTGTTGACCACACCCATTTTGCCGGTGCACCTGATGAAACTGGCCGAGCGCCAGGTGCAGCAATCTGCACCTGCACCAGCCACAAAAACCACCACTTCACGCAAAGCTGCCAAAACCAGCGAAACACCGGCCGTTGATAAAACGGAAGTGCGTTCAGCCAAACTGTTGATAGTAGAAGATCACCCTTTGAACATGGAATTGCTGCTGGATTTCCTGAGTCCGAAAAACTACCAGATCCGCTGTGCGAAGGATGGTCGCGAAGCAATACAGATACTTAAAAACACGCCCGAACCATTTGACTTGATGATTTCAGACCTTGAAATGCCTTTTGTTGACGGCTACCAGCTGGCAACCTGGGTTCGGGAAAATGCGGTGCATTGTGTAACTCCGATCATGGCGCTAACCGCACACGCCTTCGAGCAAACCCGTGTGCGTTGCGAAGAACACGGCATTAACGACGTGCTCACCAAACCATTTCACGAGAAAAACCTGTTCGACGCCATCAAGCGCTGCCTGCGCAACAAAGAAGGTGTGTTGACAGGATTTGAAACCAGGCATGACACACCCCGCATGCCCTTGTCCGAGCATGCGGCCACAGCCACCGAACCAGCCACCAGCCCACGCCATTCTGCAATTTTTAAAGTAGACAGTTTTGAGCCAGAGCGAATGGCAAAGTACCTGGGCAAATTTTTACAAACCAGTGAAAACCTGATTGAACGCCTGGAAGACTGCGCAAAAAACAATGACATTCAAACCTTCAAACGAGAAATTCACTCCCTGGCGGGCGTACTGGGCATGTTGGGTACAGAGAGTGTCAAACAACAGTTCTCTAGAATGGATAAATCACTGGAAGATCCGACCGCACAAACCATGGTGATGACAGAAATCAAAGATGTGTGGCCCACCATCGTGGACGAAGCCGAGAAAATTCTGGTGTTGATTAATCGTTTTGGAAAACATTGAGCAAAGCTGTGCGCAAGTAATTGTGTTCGCACACAGCATGTCTTACACTGAGTTCACAAGATTTAACAAAATAAAAAGTTCATAGTATTTGTGGTGTCAAGAACTTACCCAAAGTAGTCAAAGTATTTTCAAGGGTTTGACGTGAAACATTTTTTGCATTCAGTGATTACCAGCCTCGCATTGTTGACGATGGTAGGAGCCCCCGGCGTGGCTAACGCCGAAGTGGTGTTGGTGGGTTCCAGCAGCATCCATTTCAATGAAATTTCGAAAACAAAACTGCGCGATCTGTACACAGGCCAAAGCCAGGCTGTGGGTGATTCCACCGTGCTGGTCATTGATCGGGACGATGAGTTTGGTGAACGCAGCCGCTTTATTTCAGGCACCCTGGGTTTCACCACCGAGGAATTTCGAACGGTTCAGCGACTTCTGGAATGCATCGGCATCAGCAAAACACCCACCGTTGCGCGCAACAGCCAACACATGGTCGACCTGCTGACCAACAATCCCAATGCATTGGGCTACCTTACCCGAAAGGAGTTGCAAGGCAATCCGACCAAGTCTAAATTGAAACTCATCAAGGTACTGGCCGAGTAACTCGCCAAATAAGCAGAACATGGATAAGTACAACGTCAAGTTTGGATGCAGAAGGTCTTGGTTGAACCTGGGTCTGTTGTTCACGGCCTTCTTTCTTGCAAACGCCAACGCCTACGCCTTTTGCGCAGGCACCTTGATCAAGGAGATCAAAGCCTTGGCAAACAAGCCTGAGGTCATTGAGGCCATCAAGGCGTCCAATGCCCGTCAACTTGGCAAAGAAAGGATCATGGAACTGGATGAGAGGTGGATCAAACTGAAAGGCCGTTTGCCCGAGGCCGATCAAATCATGAACTCAAAAGTTTCCGCCTTGCTGACCGCGGCGATGAACAAACAAAGTTATTTTAAAGAAGCGATTTTGACGGGCAACCAAGGGGAAACCGTCGCCATGAATATGGTGACCACCGATTATTGGCAAGGTGATGAAGAAAAATTCACCGCAATTTTTGATACCAATCTGCCGTCCAGAAAACCCGATTCGCATATTTCCCGCGCCCGCTGGGACGACAGCACCAAAGCCATGATTGCCCAAGTAAGCGTGCCAGTGTACGACGGGGATTACATGATAGGCACCCTGACGGTGGGCGTGGATCTAAAACGCGTGCCCCACCCCAACCACTGACGAAAATCAATCGTTCAGCTTCATTTTCACGCTGCGTTCAGCCTTCAGAAACACGTTCACCGCCTGCGCCTTGTTCGATACTTCCAAGCGTTTGAAAATTTCCCGAATATGACCACGCACGGTTTCCGGACTGAGCCCAATTCGCTGCGCAACCATTTTTGCAGACAAACCTTCAGCAGTCATTCTCATGATTTCCACTTGTCGCCAAGTCAATGGTTTTGCGCCGGGATAGGCCACAATATTGGATTGGTGTTCGTTGGCTGGCGCGCTGTCGGATGAACTGCCATTCAAAATGCCGGATTTAAAAAGCACAGACTCAATTTCATGGGCCAAAGCCGACTGGCTACAGGTTTTCTCCACCACCGAGTAGCCCGAGTGCGCGGCGCGGGTTTGAATGTCCTCATTCACAAAACCGGTATAAATCAACCCACACACTTTCGGGAACATGGAGTCCAGCCAGTCTATCGTTTGCTGTCCCTTGGAATCGGTGAGGGTAAGATCAAAGATAATCAGGTCAGGTTTTTCAAACAAGTGTTCGCGGGCTTGAACCAGACTGGTCGCCACATGAATTTGGGCGTGAGGGGCCATGTCTTTGCAGACGTCCTCGATCACCATCGAAATCAGCGGATGATCTTCGAGCACCAATATTTTTTGATTTTTCATTGTTCGCAGGCTAAGTCGGGCACACAGGACCTTAGGGTCTCTTCTTCCACCCCAAGAGTACATGAATTCAGGGGAACAATTAAGCCTGCTTTTTGCCTTTTTTTACAAAGGGTTCCGCATTTCGGGGGGGCATCAGAAACAAGCATCCTCATTTCACGGAATGGGCAGGAAAATTCAACTCAGTAAGATGGACTCATACCGAATCCTTTGCGGAGCAAGCCATCATGACAATTGCACTGGTCCAACATCAGCAACACGACTGTGAACCACTTTACTTTCGCCAGTCCGAGGCGCGAGTCACCATGGAACTGGACAATGTGGCGCATGGCCTGAACCACTTTGCCCAACAACTGCGCAAAACCGCCTCAGCACAGGCACGCTTCGCCTTGGTGGTCCAGCTTAAAACCTGGGCACTGAACAAACCAACCCTGCAAACCCTGATGGCGCAGTACCTGGACGAAGTGGAACGCACCCAGCAGGTGGTACATCTGGATCCGGATAGCCACAATGAATCGATTGAATCGCTGTGCGAGCAGCTGGTCTTTTTGAGTGCCGTGTTTGAGCAGGAATCAGAACTGATCGAACAAATGGCCTTTGCTGACCCACAACTGGTGTTTTGCGACTGAACCTTAGTTGCCAACCTTACTTGCCGATACAGAACCGGCTGAAAATCAATCCCAGCAAATCATCGGGCAGCATACGCCCGGTGATTTCTCCCAAAGCATCATGCGCCAGGCGCAACTCTTCAGCAAACAAATCCAGAATCCGATCGTCCTGTTGCGCAAACTCATGCGCAACCGCCAAATGCTGACCACACACCATCAAGGCATCGACGTGTCGTTGCCGTGCCATGAAACCATGGTCCGGCGTGTGGGCAATGCCCACCTTGGCCAGTATGGCGTCTTTTAACTGCTCCAGTCCCAAACCGTTCTTTGCAGATACCGGCAATACATCATTCAACAATTGCGGCACCTTAGGCAGCAAATCAACCTTGTTCAACACGGTGATGGTGGGCAAATGAAGAGGCAGTTCAAGGTGGGTATTCAATGCATCCTGAAGACCCTGTGTTGCGTCTTTCAAAATAAGCAACAAATCGGCTTCTTCCACCGACTTTCGGGTTCGCGCTATGCCGATTCTTTCCACCTCATCTGCAGTGTCACGCAAACCCGCCGTGTCAACCAGCACCAAAGGCACGCCGCGAATATTCAGCTCCTGTTTGATTCGATCACGTGTGGTGCCCGCAATGGCCGACACGATTGCGATTTCCTCGCCGGCCAAAGCGTTTAGCAAACTCGACTTGCCCACATTGGGTTCGCCCACCAGCACAATTTGCAAGCCATCACGAAACTTCACTCCTTCCTGCGCTGCACCGAGCAACTGTCGATGTGCGTTCAAGATATCCGCAAGTTGACCTTTGGCATCTGCCTTCTCAAGAAATTCGATTTCCTCTTCAGGGAAATCAAGTGTGGCTTCGAGCAGCAAACGCAAATGCACAATGCGATCGGCCAGCTCATTCACCTGCTTCGAAAACACACCACTTAACGAAGCCGCAGCGGCTTTGGCAGTGGCTATAGAACCGGCATCGATCAAATCGGCCACCGCTTCGGCCTGGGCCAGATCAAGCTTGTCGTTTAAAAATGCGCGCTGCGTAAACTCACCTGGCATGGCGTGGCGCAACGGAATATTCAGTTGCCGGGCCAAGGCCAGGGCATGCCCCACCACACCTTGCAACACCGCTTGACCACCATGGCCCTGAAACTCAAGCACATTCTCACCAGTGAACGATGCGGGTGCATTGAACAACAGGGCAATGCCTTCATCGATGGCATGCTGATCAAAATCACGAAGCGTTAAAAGAGTTGCCAGGCGGGGTTTGGGCAACTTGCCGCAAAATGCCGTACAAAAGGCCTGAAAACTAGAGGGGGAAGGAAAAGAAAACCGCACCACCCCCACCCCGCCCTTGCCCGGCGCGGTGGCGATGGCGACGATGGGATCACCGTGCTGTGGCTGGTGCAGACTCAATTTGACGCGTAATTACCCATTGTTGGGCAATGGACAAAATGTTGTTTACAACCCAGTACAACACCAAACCTGCCGGGAAGAAAATAAACATGACCGAGAACACCAAGGGCATGATCATCATGATTTTGGCTTGAACGGGATCGGGTGGCGTTGGGTTCAACTTGGTTTGAATGAACATGGTCACCGCCATGATCACAGGCAGAATATAGAAGGGGTCCGGCGCAGCCAAATCGGTTACCCAACCCAACCAAGGCGCATTGCGCATTTCTACACTGGCCAGCAACACCCAGTACAGGGCAATGAACACGGGAATCTGAATCAGAATGGGCATACAACCGCCCAAGGGGTTGATTTTCTCGCGTTTGTACATTTCCATCATGGCGCGCTGGAAGCCCATTTTGTCATCGCCATATTGTTCCTTCAGCTTTTGCATGCGCGGGCCAACTTTGCGCATTTTAGCCATAGATTTGTAACTGGCTGCTGACAAGGGGAAAAACACCAACTTGATCAAAATGGTCAGTACCACAATGGCCCAGCCCCAATTGCCAATGTAACTGTGAATTTTTTCCAGTAACCAGTAGATGGGCTGGGCAATTACAGTGAGCCAGCCATAATCCACTACCAGGTCCAGCCCGGGTGACAGGGCTTCCAGCACACTTTGATCTTGCGGACCGGTATACAGTTTGGCCGTGTACGTCGCCGTTTGTTCGGGCGCCAAAGTGCCGAGGCTGCTGACCAAACCAATGGAATACAGGTTGGAATCTACCTGGCGCGTGTAATTCTCGCGGGGACCATCCTGACCAATAATGGCCGACACAAAGTAGTGCTGAATCATGGCAAGCCAGCCGGAATCAGCGGTTTTTACATAGTCTGCACTGCGATCAGCGATGTCTTCAAAGTCGATCTTCTGGTATTTCTTCTCGGGTGTGTAAACAGCCGGGCCCGTGAAAGTTGCGTACAGGGAAGAATCGCTTTCAAGCGGGTTGCCATCGCGGGTAATTTGCACATAAGCACTGGGTGATACCGGCTCAACACCTGCGTTGCGTGCATTGATCACAAGGTCAATGTCGTAGCGATTCTTGAAAATGGTGTAAGTGGTTGTGTTTTCAACACCACCGCTTGTGGCTTTGAATACAAGCTTTAATTGATCCTGGCCGGGCGCAAACTCGGTAGAACCCGACACCAGTTCAAACAAGGTACGGTGGTTGGGCGCGTCAGGTACACCTACCAAGCCAGCTTGGCCAACATAGGTTCGATTGGCTGTTTGTTCAAACAGTTGAACCGGCAATTCCGGATTCTCGGCAGCAGGGTGATTCAGCAGCTTTGAAGTAATCAGTTGTGCGCCCTGGCTTGAAAACTGCAGTTCAAGCACATCGTTTTTAACAGTAATGGTTTGCGCAGCGGGTGCGGCTTCCGCAGTGCCTGAAGCGATTGCATTCGGATCAGCTGGAACATCACCAGCCGTTGGAGCCACTGCCTGAGGCAAGTCATTGGCCGCGCCGGAGCCAGCTGACGAACCGCCAGCCTTGGTAGCATCGCCTTTGTCGCTGGTTTGCGCGCCAGTGCTGAGGCCGAACAAGGTTGGCTTACCAATAGAAGCCTGATAATTGTCCCAAAGCATGATGAGAGACAAACTGAATATCATCAAGAGGACTAGCCTGCGCGTTTCCATTTAAATCCTTAATTACTGAGCTTAATGACTAAGAGTCGCGACTGGTGCGGCGTGTTTCAGGAACAGGGTCCAAACCGCCAGCATTCCAGGGATTGCATCGACAAATGCGGCCTAAAGACAAAGCCGCGCCTTTCCATGCGCCATGAATTTTAACTGCTTCAAGGGCATATTCCGAGCAACTGGGGTAAAAACGGCAAGAAGGCGGGAAAAGAGGACTTACAGCAAGCTGATAGCCACGGATCAGTGCTGTGATGGCACGCGCCGTGAGAGATCGTTGAAAAGTTGTTGGAGTTCTATCCACCACGCCGCTCGATCTGAATGACCTACTGCACACACTGGTTTGCTTAAGCGAACCAGGAATTTGCCTTGGTAGTTACCCAATGCTTCTTGGCAGGCATGGCGGATCAAACGTTTTAGCGTATTTCGATCCACGGCCCGTTTGGCCAAGCGCTTCGGGATCAGTATTCCGAACTGCGGTGGGGTGTCTTCGAACAGTGCGTGAAGCATCAATCGATCTGTTTTGGCCACTGGCCTGGTTTTTAACAGACCACCAAATGTTTCAGATCGAGTGATTTTTGTCGCATGCGACCCAGAACCCACCCTGTGCAATTCAGAATGTTCAAAGCGCCAGGTTTAAACGGACAAACGTGCACGGCCTTTGGAGCGACGTGCGCGCAGCACGGCACGACCACCACGGGTGCGTGAACGTACCAAAAAGCCGTGTGTTCTTTGACGGCGAACTTTAGAAGGTTGATAAGTGCGTTTCATGGCAAGCCTCTGGCCCACATGGGCTTAAAATTTGGCGAAAAATAGTTTAAAACTGGTTTGGCCCCAGGTTCGGCATATAAGACAAATCCAACAAGGATCGAAGCTCACACCAAGGGAACCCGAAATTATAGAGGCAAATTCGGGAAAAACCTAGAAAAATCTGCAAGTTCGCGTGAAGGCAGCCAATCACTCACTCAATCCGTGGGGGTTTGGATACAATGGAGCGCTGAGTTTTAATTCCTGCAAAGCAGTTCATCCGAATAATAAGGCTGTTCATAACGTGATTGATCAATTCTGGAACCACTGTGTTGAAGCGCTTCGGAAGGAAATTCCAGCCCAACAAATCAAGCTGTGGATCGAACCACTGACTGTGGTTGAATTTGATGAAGACACCGCCAGCCTGAGCATGGCTGCCCCAAACCGCTTCAAGCTGGATTGGGTACTGAATAACTATGGCGGCCGTTTCAATGAACTGGCCACTGAGTTTTTTGGTTGCGACATGGCCATTCAATGGCAAGTGGCCGCCAAACAGGCCAGTCCTTTGGTGGCCCCTCCCCCGGCTTCGGCCAAAAACAACAGTGAAGCTGCCACGCAAGGTGCACCCAAGGTTGCCGCCGTCAAACGCGACGAAATTGCTGCCACAGTTTACGAACGCAGCCGTTTGAATCGTGACCTTTGTTTTTCCAATTTTGTCTCGGGCCGTGCCAACCAACTGGCCAGGGCTGCCGCTGAACAAGTGGCGTCCAACCCGGGCGTCAGTTATAACCCGCTTTTTTTGTATGGCGGGGTGGGCTTGGGCAAAACCCACCTGATTCACTCCATCGGCAATCGCCTGCTGGAGCAGAACCCCAATACGCAGATTCGTTACATTCACGCAGAACAATATGTCAGCGATGTGGTGAAGGCCTATCAAAAAAAGGCATTTGAAGAATTCAAACGCTCTTATTACTCGCTCGACTTGCTATTGATCGACGATATTCAGTTTTTCGGGGGTAAAAGCCGAACGCAAGAAGAGTTTTTCTATGCTTTTGAACAATTAATTGCGGCCAAGAAGCAAATTATCATCACCAGCGATACCTACCCCAAAGACATTCAGGGCATGGACGACCGGCTGATTTCCCGATTCAACAGCGGTTTGACTGTGGCGATTGAACCCCCCGAACTCGAGATGCGAGTGGCCATTCTGCTGAAAAAAGCCGAACAGCAAAAAATTATGTTTTCGGAAGACGTGGCCTTTTTTGTGGCCAAGCACATGCGCAGCAATATCCGCGAGCTGGAAGGCGCCCTGCGACGAATCATGGCATTTGCCAGTTTTCACAACAAGCCCGTGACCATGGACCTGGTGCGTGAAGCCTTGCGCGACATGATTTCAGTGCACCATGGCCAGGTGTCCGTGGAAAGCATCCAGAAAACAGTGGCTGATTACTACAAAATCAAGGTTGCAGACATGTTTTCCAAGCGCAGGCAGGCGCAAATTGTGCTGCCGCGCCAAGTGGCCATGTACTTGGCCAAAGAGTTGACCGAGAAAAGTTATGTAGAAATTGGTGAGTTGTTTGGCGGAAGAGACCACACCACCGTGCTGCATGCAGTAAACAAGATATCGGAATTGCGAAATCAATCCTCAGAGTTGAACCATGCGCTGCATGTGCTGGACCAAACCTTGAAGGGTTGATTTAGAATTGTGGATAACTGTGTAACAACCGTGCACAACAACACGAGTTATCCACAGAAAAAAAAGAACCCAGGAAATTCGAAAAAAGTTATCCACAGTATGCAGATCGAGTCCCAGAAGTTCTACACCAATTTTGAAAGAACCTAAGAAGCTCAATTCAAAGGGAAAAATAGAGTTGTCCACAGAATTGAATCAACTCTATTAACTAATCCTATAAGGAAATATTAAATGGAATTAATTCATAGCTCACGCGATGCATTGGTTCGAAAACTGCAAATCGTCAGCAACATCGTCGAACGTCGAAACACCTTGCCGGTGTTGGCCAACATTCTGTTGAAGAAACAGGGCGGCCTGCTGACACTGCTGTCTTCAGACATTGAAATGCAGATTGAAACCAGTGCTGAAGTGGGTGCAGGTGGTGAAGACACCGCAACCACTGTGGCTGCTAGAAAATTCCTGGATATTTTGAGATCGCTGCCTGAAGATTCAGATGTGATGGTGAAACTGGACGGCAAGAAGATGTCGGTGCAAGCCAAAAAAAGCCGCTTTGCACTGCAAACCCTGCCTGCAGAAGATTTCCCGCTGGTGCAGGAACCCAAGGAATGGGTCACACAAATTAGTTTGCCGCAGAAAATGTTGAAGAACCTGTTGGGCATGGTTCACTTCTCCATGGCTCAACAAGACCTGCGTTATTACCTGAATGGTGTTTTGTTGGTGATTGAAAGTGCCTGCGTTCGCGCTGTGGCTACCGATGGACACCGCCTGGCCTATGCCGATGCACCTGGTCAAGGCGGCACCGCCAAGCATGAGGTTATTATTCCGCGCAAAACCGTACTAGAGCTGTCGCGTTTGCTGAATGACACCGATGACACTGTAACCATTGATTTGGCGAGCAACCAGGCGAAATTCACCTTCTCGGATATCACCCTGATCACCAAGTTGGTGGAAGGCAAGTTTCCCGATTATCAACGGGTAATTCCCAAAACCCATCAGCACCACGTGGTTATTTCCCGCGACGCCTTGTTGCACTCGCTTCAGCGGGCCTCGATTTTGACCAGTGACAAATTCCGCGGTATTCGCTGGGTGTTGGGTGCCAATGGTTTGACCATTGTGGCCAACAACTCGGATCAGGAAGAAGCCCGGGATGAAATGGAAGTCGAATACCAAGGTCCCGAGATTGACGTGGGTTTTAACGTAAACTACCTGTTGGATGTGTTGAACAACCTCAAGTCGGAAACCGTGCAGTTTACGTTACAAGACGGAAACAGCAGTGCACTGGTGACCACCCCAGGCAAAGACGATTTCAAGTATGTCGTCATGCCCATGCGTATTTAAAACGACAATAAAACGAAAACAACAACACTCTTATGACTTCAGAAACACAGAATGGCGGTGACTTGCCCGTACAAGGCAACAACGCAGATTATGGCGAAGGTTCAATCCAGATTCTCGAAGGCCTGGAAGCAGTCCGAAAGCGTCCTGGCATGTACATCGGTGACACATCCGATGGTACCGGTTTGCATCACCTTGTGTTCGAAGTCGTTGACAACTCGATTGACGAGGCCTTGGCGGGTCACTGCGATGACATCGTGGTAACCATTCATGCAGACAATTCAATCAGCGTGACCGACAACGGGCGGGGCATTCCGACCGGCGTAAAGATGGATGACAAGAATGAGCCCAAGCGCTCTGCGTCTGAAATTGCGCTGACTGAATTGCATGCTGGCGGCAAATTCAACCAAAACAGTTACAAGGTTTCAGGTGGTTTGCACGGGGTGGGTGTTAGTTGTGTGAACGCCTTGTCGAGCTGGTTGCGTCTGATTGTTCGCCGTGAAGGCAAGGTGCATCAGCTGGAATTTGCCCGTGGTTTTGTTCAAAACAGAATCATTGAGCAGGTAGACGGTGTGGATGTGTCGCCCATGAAAATTGTGGGTACCACTGACAAGCGTGGTACGGAAGTTCACTTTCTGCCCGACACTGAAATTTTTCAGCACAACAACGATTTTCACTATGAAATTCTGGCCAAGCGCCTGCGTGAACTAAGCTTCCTGAACAATGGGGTGCGTATTCGTCTGAAAGACGAGCGCACTGGCAAGGAAGACGATTTCGCCGGCAGTGGCGGCGTGATGGGTTTTGTTGAATTCATCAATGCCAACAAGAAAATTTTGCATCCGAATACGTTTTATGCAGCGGGTGAACGCCCAGCCGAAACTTATGGTGGCATTCCCGGCACCAGCATTGGTGTTGAAGTGTCGATGCAATGGAACGACGGCTTTAATGAATCGGTGCTGTGTTTCACCAACAACATTCCGCAACGTGATGGTGGTACCCACCTGACCGGCTTGCGTGCCGCCATGACCCGAGTGATTGGCAAGTACATTGAAGTCAATGAAATTGCCAAGAAGCAGAAAGTGGAAGTGACAGGCGATGACATGCGCGAAGGCCTGTGCTGCGTGCTGTCGGTGAAAGTGCCTGAACCCAAGTTTTCGAGCCAAACCAAAGACAAACTGGTGTCCAGCGAGGTGCGTGCACCTGTAGAAGACATTGTGGCCAAGGTGCTCAGTGAGTTTTTGGAAGAACGGCCTAACGATGCCAAGCTGATTTGCAGCAAGATTGTTGAAGCAGCGCGTGCTCGCGAAGCTGCGCGCAAAGCGCGCGACATGACACGCCGCAAAGGTGTGCTGGACGGTGTTGGTTTGCCCGGCAAACTGGCCGATTGTCAGGAACGTGACCCCGCCAAATGCGAAATTTACATTGTTGAGGGCGACTCTGCGGGTGGTTCAGCCAAACAGGGACGTGACCGTAAATTTCAGGCCATTTTGCCGCTGCGCGGCAAGGTGCTGAACGTTGAAAAAGCACGATTCGACAAGTTGCTGACTTCGGAGCAAATTACCACGTTGATTACTGCCTTGGGTACCAGCATTGGCAAGGACGACTTCAACCTGGCCAAGCTGCGTTACCACCGCATTATCATCATGACCGACGCGGACGTGGACGGCGCACACATTCGTACACTTTTGCTGACTCTGCTTTATCGCCAAATGCCGGAATTGGTTGAACACGGCCATGTGTACATTGCGCAACCGCCGCTGTACAAAGTAAAGCACGGTAAAGATGAGCGTTACCTGAAAGACGATCAGGAAGAGGCGCAGTACATGCTGACCATTGCCATGGAAAAAGCGGCGCTGATTCCTGGTGAAGGCAAAGACCCAATCAAGGGTGAAGCACTGGAAGAACTGGCTCGACAGTTTGTGACTGTGGAAGCAGTGGTGCGTCGTTTAAGCCGAATGATCGATCCCGATGTACTGAACGCGATTGTGGAAGGCGTTGAACTGGATCTTGATTCAGAACAAGCATCCAAAGCCAGCGCAGCCCGTTTGCAGGCCGTACTCGACCCCGCAATCATGACTGTGTTTTCGCAGTTCGATGAGCAAAGTGACAAGCACCGTGTGTTGATTCACCGTCGCCACCATGGCAACGTGCGTGTCACCACAATCGATCCTGACTTTGTTCATGGTGCGGATTACCCCTTGTTGGCCCATGCCGCAAAAACCTTCAAAGGCTTGATTTCCGAAGGCGCCGAAATTCAGCGTGGCGAAGGTGAAAAGCAAAAGGTGCAAGCAGTGCAAAGCTTCCGCGAGGCCATGCACTGGTTGCGCGAACAAGCTGAAAAGGCAATTACCAAACAGCGCTACAAAGGTTTGGGTGAGATGAACCCGCAGCAGTTGTGGGAGACCACCATGGACCCCACAGTGCGCCGTTTGCTGCGTGTTCAAATTGAAGATGCGATTGCGGCAGATCAAATTTTCACGACCCTGATGGGCGATGAAGTTGAACCCCGTCGTGCGTTCATCGAGAGCAACGCTTTGAAAGCCGGCAATATTGACGTTTAAGCACAACGTCCTTGATCAGATAATCACAATCTTCGATTAAGCTCAAACCCCACACACTCTGTTGTGGGGTTTTTTTATTGGGGATGCAAATTCATGGAATCCAGCAAAGCAAGGTGGATCGGCCTGTCTGTTATTGCATTGGCTTGTGTACTTTATTCCATGGACCTGACGGTATTAAATCTCGCAATACCCGCAATTAGCGCAGACCTTCAACCCAGTAGCACGCAGCTACTTTGGATTGTTGATATTTATGGATTCATGGTGGCTGGTGCCCTAATCACTATGGGCACACTGGGTGACCGAATAGGTCGCAGGCGTTTGTTGATGATTGGTGCCGCTGCATTCGGTGTGGCTTCGGTTTTGGCGGCATTCTCAAACACTGCGGAAATGCTGATCGTGACCCGTGCTTTGCACGGTTTGGCAGGCGCCACAATTGCACCCTCCACACTTTCACTGATTCGAAACATGTTCGATGATCCCGCCGAGCGCATGAAGGCAATTGGTATCTGGATCAGCAGTTTTTCAATTGGCGCAGTGATGGGGCCTTTGGTCGGCGGGGTATTGCTGGAATATTTCTGGTGGGGCTCGGTTTTCTTGATCAATGTTCCGGTGATGATTTTGCTGTTGATACTTGCACCACGCCTGTTGCCTGAATACAAGGATGAATCTGCAGGTCGCATGGATCTGCCCAGTGCAGCGCTTTCACTCAGTGCGGTACTTCTCCTCATTTATGCACTGAAAAACACTGCCGAACAGGGCGTGAACACGATGGGCGCCTTGAGTTTCGGAGGGGGTTTGGCGCTTGGCGTTTGGTTTGTGCGCAGGCAGGCTAATTTGAGGGACCCATTGATTGATCTAAACCTGTTCAAGGCACCCGGCTTCAAGGCTGTGCTGGGCACTTACCTGTTGAGTTGCCTGACCATGTTTGGTGTTTATGTTTACATTGCCCAATACCTGCAATTGGTGCTGGGCTTGACACCTTTGGTGGCAGGTGCATGGACAGTGCCCTGGGCCCTGGCTTTTGTGGTGGGCACCAACATCACGCCTTGGCTGGCCAAACAATTGGGGCACGCCAAATTGGTTGTGTTTGGATTATTGGGTACGGCGATTGGCTTTGCAGGCCTGGCTTTGTTGAGCATTAAAGCGGATATGGGATTGCTGGTGTTGGCCACGGTGATACTTGCTTTGGGTTTGTCCCCAATGTTTACTTTGGGCACAGAATTGATCATCAGCAGTGCCCCACCCGAGAAGGCTGGCGCGGCTTCTGCATTGGCAGAAACCGGCGCTGAATTCGGAGGTGCCGTGGGCATTGCGGTATTCGGCAGCATAGGTGTGGCTATTTACCGTGATCGCATGGAGAGTTTATTAAACCCAGCCTGGCCGAGCGACATTCAGCGTGCGGCCCAGGACACTCTGGGTGGGGCCGTGGCTTCGGCCGTTCAATTGCCCGCGATTGAACAAATCAGTTTGTTACAGGCCGCCAGGCATGCCTTTATGGAAGGCATGCAACTGACTTCAATCGCTGGCGCGGTGCTCATGTTGCTGGCCAGTGTACTGGCGTACAAAAGCCTGAAACACCTGCCTACTGCGCATTAGGCGGACCCTTTAATTTTTCTTCAGGTTCCAGGTAACACGCATGCGGGCCACGCTGTGCCCGCTCGCATCGCTGACCTCCACTTCAACTGGAAAATTGATTTTTCCAGTGGTGCGGAGTGTCTTCTTCAGCGGTGAAATGGCTTGCGCCACCTTGGCCTGGGCATTGATCAGGCCAAGTGCGGGTTTCAGCACCTCAAATTCGACTTGGGCGGCCACTGGTCGAACTCCCAAAATAACCGAGGCAAAGCCACCCGCCATGGCTGCACCGGAGCAGGTCTCGGCCAAAGTAAACAGAGCGCCGTCAGCAAGCTTGCCGGTGTCGTCTAGCAGTTCGGGCTTCTGTGCCATTTCACAACGCGCCACGCCATCGCCCATGCTGCTTAACCGCACGCCACAGGCTTTGGCAAAAGGTACTTTGCCATCCATTTGCATCTTGACCAGGGGTCGCATGATCAGGGTAAGCAGTGTGTCCAGCATTATTGCTCTCCTTGGGTCAAGCGGAACTGAATGTGAAGTTCCGCCAAGGGTTCGTTGGCCTCGTTGTTCAAGGTGCTCACCGTGTGCGCCACTCTGTTGTCGAAATCAATTGTGGGCGCTGTGGTGTGGATCCAAACAGGCCCTTTCGCAGGTCGTTTGTAAGCGATTCTGCTGGTATAAGCCGCGATTTTCCAGCCATGGCTGTGCAGTGCCAATGCTTGTAGCAGTTGCATTTTTGCATCTGCTTGAGCGGCGGTAAACAAGGCGCCAGCATGGAGGGTTCCAATGTGGTTTTTCAGAAAAGAATCAAAACCCAGTTGAACATGTTCTTCTGAGTTTTTGTTCACAGTACTCAGTTTGGCAAACTGGAAAAAAGGACTGCTGGCCAATGTTTGGGCCAGGCGCGTGGTGTTCATTCAGTGTCTCCTTTGGGTTGCGAGAAACGCGTTTGTACGGCATTCAAAAACTTCAGCACGGTATCAATTTCTTCCGTGGTGAAACCTTCGACCAGTTGTTTGTTTAATTTGACCAACAAGGGTTTGGCCGCCTGCATTTTGTCCCTGCCTTTGTTGGTCATTCTCAGGTGAGCCACGCGGGCGTCCTCTTGTGAAACTACCCGTTCAATCAGTTTGGCGGTTTTCATGCGTTGCACCAGACCCGTCATGGCGGAGCTGTTCAAACCAAGCACTTCGCCAAGTTCTTGCATGGAAGCCTGTGGAAACTTGTCCAGCGCAAACAGCAAACTGACTTGTGCGGCCGGTACACCAATGGCTTGTTCAACGCCACTGTCGGCGTGGCGATAAAGTACAGCGCGCGCGCGGTTCAGCATGAAAAAAAGACGACGATCCATGTACATTCCAATTATTACGTATGCGTAATATATTGAAATTAAGTGGGGTCGTCAATTAATACGTGTGTGTAATAAATCAAACGGGGTTAGAACCTGGGTCGTTTACTGCGATAGACCTGTGAGTTCTCGCGGTGACTGAAAACCAATTGCCACAGCATGCCTTTGCGGGCACGGAAGTAAGCTGCGCAGGTCATCAGGTAATATGTCCACATGCGGTGAAAACGTTCATCGTAATTGGCTTGAAGTGTGGGCCAAGCCTTTTCAAAATTGGCATGCCAGGCCATCAGTGTTTTGTCGTAATCCGTGCCAAAATTGTGCCAGTCCTCCAGCACCAGTCTGCCGTCAACATGTTCGGCAATTTCGCTGGGTGAGGGAATTTTTCCGTTCGGGAAAATGTATTTGTCGATCCAGGGATCAGTGGCCTCGGTTTTATTAAAGCCGCCAATGGTATGCAACAAAAAAAGACCATCGGGTTTTAAAAGACGGTGCACCGCGTCAAAATAGGCTGGGTAGTTTTTTAAGCCCACATGTTCAAACATCCCCACGGACACCACTTTGTCGTATTGGCCTTGCAAGTCGCGGTAATCAATCAATTCAATTTCTACAGGCAAACCGGCACAACGCGCCCGGGCATATTGTTGTTGCTGCGCCGATACGGTGATACCCAGCACTTGCACATCAAAATGAGTTGCTGCGTACCAAGCCAACCCACCCCAGCCACAACCGATGTCCAGCAATTTTTCACCAGGCTGTAACTGCAATTTTTGGCAAATCATGTCGAGTTTGTGCAACTGTGCCTGTTCAAGATCCCGGGCTTGTTCCCAGTAAGCACATGAATAGATCATGAGCGGATCGAGCATGGCTTCAAACAGGTCATTGCCAGTGTCGTAATGGTGTTCACCCACTTGAAATGCGCGTGTGGGCGCTTGCAGATTAATGACTTTCTCGCGCAAAGCAAGCATTAACCATTGCATTTTGGTCCAGGCTTTGGTGTGTTCGTCGGCATTGTTTCGCATCAATCGAAACATCATTTCGTCGAGTCGCGCCACGGTCCACCAACCATTCATGTAGGCCTCGCCCAGGCCGATAGAACCATGGCTGAGTACAGCGTTGAACAAGCGTTCGTCGAGTATCTGAATGTCGTAGGGTTCAGTGCCGTTAATGTGTATGCCAGCGCTGTGCAACAGGCCTGCAATAGGCTTGGGTACCTTTTGGGCATCAACCAAATCGTGCGGGTGTGTTTTCATAGAACCTGTGAAGTGGCTATGACGACAAACCGATTATTGCAGACTTGACTAATGCTTGCCAAACAAGCTGTCGGAGTAAGAATTCAGCGTGCAAACCGGAATGTGGGAACTCCAGCCGGGGGTGTTTTGTTGATATTGCCTTCCCAGCCTTCTATCCGTGCAGCCACGTGTGCAAGCCCTTGAACCAGCAAGGTGGGTGCGGAAAGCAGGAACATCAGGATGCCAATGTTGGTCATGGAAAAATCCACCGGGAAATTCCCGTTGGTGCTGACAGTCGAGGGACCGCCTGTGGCGTCGGCGGCAATTGGAATGAAAGTACCGAAGATAAGTGCCAACACGGCGCCCCCGAAAAAGCGCCCCAGGCTGTTGCACATGGAACGTGACGCAGGGCTGGTACCCACAGCGTTGTTCACAAAAAGTGCCATGTTGTTGAATATTCGCGACAGGTTGGCATTCGATGCCAAGACCACATTCATGTTGAACAAACGCATGCCTTCGGCAATTTTTATACAAGCACGTGTGACGGGGCCGTATTGGTGAATATTTTTGGCCATGTACTCGCCTTTAAAACAGTTTTTTGCTGCTCTGCTGGGGTCGCTCATTTTCTTGGCATGTGCTTTTTGGTAGCTCTCGCTGGCCCATTTTCGCAAGGTGGGCGCTATGTGGGTGTTGGCCACGCGATCAAGCAATGCCGCGGGGTAGGCAAGTGTTTTAAGGGCAAAATTGTGGATGGCAGGCGCAAGAATTTCTTCGGTTTGTCGACGGGCATCTTGAATGGCTTTTGCATGCGGGTTGTTAACATCCATGTGGTCTACAGTGCTCGCCAGCGCAACATAGTGACTTTCTTTGGTGGTTACTGCTTTGGCATAGCGGTAGCGTGCCCAAAGGGTGGCTGATTCGCCTGCCGGTTTTTCAACCTGCATGTATTGCCCCAAAGCGGTTTTAAGAGCCTGCATGTTTTCAAGGTCGCTTTTGCCGGGGTCAATTGCGGCCAGTGCAGCATTCAAAACAATGGGAACGCCTTGAGCATCCAGACTGTTCGATTTGATTTTTTTCAGAATGTGATGTTTGCCCTGCATTGCTTTGGCCATGATCTGGATCAGCTCGGGTTTGCCTTTGATGGATTTGAGTTGTGACAGTATTTTTTGAAGATTTTCGCTGACGTCTTTTGAAAGGTTTTCTTTTTGTTTCGTGTTGACCTTGTGTTTTTGAACCGCGATTTGGCTGGCCAGGCCAGCGCAAAAGCCCAAGAAACCCAGGGCAGAAGAAGCCACCGGGAATGCGATGAGCAAAGTCAAAATACCCTGACCCAGGAAAGTGGCACTGTTGCTGGAGAGGCCCCGTATTGCGCTCAATAATTCGGTAGTGGCCACACCAACAAACCCCAGCAAACCAAACATGAGAATTTTGTTTTTGGTGCTTTTTTCATCAACGCCACTCGCGCCGGCGTTGCGCACGACGTTGTAACTCATGCCAGTGGGTGCGGCATTCATTTCGCACAGGCCATGCAAGGCATGGCTTAATTTGGAGAACCGGCGGGCCCACAGGTTGCGAGAGGTCGTACCGTTTTTCTTGTCGTAGTAATTGGGGCTGTAGCGAATGTAATCTTCCCGCATCAAGCGGTTTTGAACACCGCTTGAATTCCACACCGTGTCGTCATACTCGTCTTCTGTCAGTGCGCGGCCCAGCGCGTCTGATTTTTGGGTGGCTTGGTAATCTTTGCGCAGAATGGCTGCTTCGGAGTATTGTTTGGATTCAAAATGCGCTTTGGCAACCACTTGAATGGCACGTGTGGAGCTCACAAAGTCACAGATTTTTTTCCAGGCAGTGCGCTGTTTGTAGACGTCACCATGCACGTGTTTATTGCCTGATTTACGGGCAATATTGTTCTTCATCCCACGGTCAAGCGCGGGCGTGATCATGTTCGGTGAGACAGTAATTTGCAGGGCCACGACAGGTCTCCAGAACGCACAGTTCGAGTGCATTTCATTTTTTCTTTGACCCTAAACATGTCACAAACTGTGAATTTGTCCAAAAGCGGGCAAATAGGTGTCACTCGTTGTGTGTCACTTTATTCATTAAAGTTTGACAAAATCAGGGTTTCCCCTATTTTTTGTGCACCGCAATAGCGCAGTACTTGAACTCGGGAATTTTTCCGTCGGGGTCAAGTGCTGCGTGGGTTAGTTTGTTGATTGCTGCCTCGGCATAACAAAAAGGCACAAACACATGGCCCGGTGGTGTGCCCGTGTCGGCGCGTGCAAACAGTTCTACCTTACCGCGGCGGGATTGAAGCCGAATGGTGTTGCCAGCCTTAATGTTTAAGGCTTTTAAATCTTCGGGATGAAGCAGTGCGGTGGGTTCGGGTTCAATGGCATCCAGAACGCTGGCGCGACGGGTCATGCTGCCAGTGTGCCAGTGTTCCAGTTGTCGTCCGGTGATCAATACAAAGGGAAACTGGAGATCAGGTGTTTCAGCGGCCCCACGGTATCGGGCTGGCACCAGGCGAGCTTTTCCATTGGGTGTCGGGAAGTGCTCGGTAAACACCACGGCCTGGCCAATGTCTCCTTCATGGGCGCAGGGATAAACCAAAGCGTGCTCGCGTTGCAGGCGTTGCCAGGTGATGCCCTCAATGCTGTGCATGGCGCGGCGCATTTCATCAAATACTTCTTCCACACTGTTGTAATCCCAGTCCAGCCCCATGGCTTGAGCAATACTTTGAATAATCCAAAGGTCTTGCCGTGCTTGACCGGGCGGGTCGATGGCTTGTTGCCCAAGTTGAACCAGGCGATCGGTATTGGTGAAAGTGCCGGTTTTTTCAGGAAAGGCGCTGGCGGGTAAAACAACATCGGCAAGGCTTGCCGTTTCGGTCAGGAAGATGTCTTGCACCACCAGAAAATCGAGTGCGGCCAGTGCCTTTCGGGCATGGTTTAAATCGGGGTCAGACATGGCCGGATTTTCACCGAGTATGTACATGCCTTTGACCTCACCAGCGAGAATGGCTTGCATGGTCTCGACCACGGTGAGCCCGGGGGTGTTGGAAAGTGCTGTGTTCCAAAGGGCTTCGAACCGCTTTTGTGCTTCGGGATTGCACACCTGTTGGTAGTCCGGGTACATCATGGGGATCAGCCCGGCGTCTGATGCGCCCTGCACATTGTTTTGACCGCGCAAGGGATGAAGGCCCGTGCCAGGTCGACCAATTTGACCGGTGATCAGTGCCAGTGATATCAGGCAGCGCGCGTTGTCGGTGCCGTGGGTGTGCTGTGAAATGCCCATGCCCCACAAAATGATGGATGCACTGGATGTGGCATACAGGCGGGCCACTGCACGCAATTCAGCCGGTGAAATGCCACAGATGGATGACATGGCCTCGGGCGTACAACTGGCTACATTCGATTTCAGTTCCTGAAAGCCTTCGGTACGTTGATCAATGAATTCCCGATCAATCAGGTTTTCTTCGATGATGATGTGCAACAAGGCATTGAGCAATGCCACGTCACTGTCGGCCTTGAACTGTAAAAAATGGGTGGCGTGCCGTGCCAGGTCTGAACGCCTGGGGTCAGCCACAATCAGTTTGGCGCCGTTTTTAACCGCGTTTTTAATCCAGGTGGCGCCCACAGGATGATTCACTGTGGGGTTGGCACCAATTACGAAGATCACTTCGGCCTGGTTTACATCCATCACCGGGTTGGACACGGCTCCCGACCCAATACCCTCCAGCAATGCGGCCACTGACGAGGCGTGACACAGGCGGGTGCAGTGGTCAACATTGTTGGTACCAAAACCGGTGCGAACCAGTTTTTGAAACAGATAGGCTTCCTCGTTGCTGCATTTGGCGGAGCCAAAACCAGCCAGTGCATGGCCGCCATGCGTGGATTTAATTTGCTTGAACCGGCCGGCGATCAAGGCCAGTGCTTCGTCCCAAGTGGCTGGGCGAAATGCGCTATTCACTTGATCTGGATCCAGCAGATCGACCGGGTTTTTGGTAACTCCTTCGCGGCGAATGAGCGGTTGGGTGAGCCGTTGTTCATGATGAACATAGTCAAAGCCATAGCGTCCCTTGACGCACAGGCGGCCTTCATTGGCGGGCCCCTTGCGACCTTCGACACGCAAAATGGTATTGCCCTTCACGTGGTAAGTAAGCTGACAGCCCACACCGCAATAAGGGCATACGGAATCCACTGTTTTATCTGCGGGCTGGTGTGCCGCAGCTTTGGCTGGGCTCAACGCACCCGTGGGGCAGGCTTGTACGCATTCGCCGCAGGCCACGCAGGTGGATTGGGCCAGCGCATCACCTTGATCAAACACAATTGCGGCATGTTCACCGCGAAAAGCCAGGCCAATGACATCGTTCACCTGCACGTCCCGGCAGGCGCGCACGCAGCGGGTGCACTGAATGCAATCGTCCATGTTTACCGCGATGGCTGGGTGGGACAGGTCGGCAGGCACGGCTGCTCGCGCGTCAAACCGGCTGCCTTCAATCTCCATTTGCTGGCACCAGTGGGTCAATTCATTGTCGGTTTTCAGCGCTTTTGGGTTTGCATGGTTGGGCATGTCGGCCAGCAACAGTTCCAGCACCATTTTTTGCGCGGCGATGGCTTTGTTTGAATCAGTCTGCACCACCATGCCCGCTACGACCTGCCTGCAACACGAGGCGGCCAGGGTGCGCTCGCCCTCCACTTCGACCACGCAGGCGCGGCAGTTGCCAGCGGCTTCAAGGCCGGCTTTGTAGCAAAGGTGGGGTACCTGGATGCCTTCGCGTTGGGCAACTTGCAGCAGGGTTTCACCAGGCAGGGCTTCAACAGTTTCGCCGTTGAGCTGTAAGCGGATCATTTGCGAGGCGTTCATGATTGGCTGCCTCGTGGCTCGAATTCCAATTCCTGAGGAAAGTAGCGAATGACACAATCAATCGGATTGGGGGCCGCCTGGCCCAGACCGCAAATGGAGGCATCGCGCATGACGGCAGAAAGCTCCTGCAGCAAAGGCACATTCCACTTGGGTTGATTGATCAAGGCCAGGGCTTTGGCGGTTCCGGTGCGGCAGGGAGTGCATTGCCCGCAGCTTTCATGCACGAAAAACCGCATCAGATTGCGGGCCATGTTCACAGCGCTGTCCGCTTGAGAGAACACCACAACAGCCGCGGAGCCGATGAAGCAGCCGTGGGCTTGCAGGGTGTCGAAATCAAGTGGCACATCGGCCAGTACTGCAGGCAATATTCCGCCAGATGCTCCGCCTGGCAAATAGCCATAAAGGGTGTGGCCGGGCAGCATGCCATCGCAGTACTCGGAAATCAGCTCGTTCAGGGTGATACCTGCCGGGGCCAGGTGAACGCCAGGTTTATTCACGCGCCCTGATACAGAATACGACCGTAGACCACTTCGCCCGTGGCGACCCTGTTCGGAAAACCAGCCTGCCCCTTTTTCCAGGATCGCGGGTACCCAGTACAGGGTTTCAAAGTTGTGAACCAGTGTGGGTTTGTTGAACAAGCCCACCTGCGCAACGTAAGGTGGGCGTAGCCTTGGTAATCCACGTTTGCCTTCAATCGACTCCAGCATGGCCGATTCTTCACCGCAAATGTAGGCGCCTGCACCACGACGAAGTTCAATGGCGGGCATGTTGCTTATCGGCGGACTGGCTTTGAGGAGGGCCAGTTCGTTTTGCAGCATGGCCCGGCAGGCGTGGTATTCGTCGCGCAGGTAAATGTAAATGGTGCTGGCTTGCACGGCCCAGGCGGCAATCAGCATGCCCTCCAAAAACTGATGTGGGTTGTGTTCAAGGTAGCTGCGGTCTTTGAAGGTACCGGGTTCGCCTTCATCGATGTTCACAGCCATCAAACGGGGTGCGTTTTGCTCGCGCACAATGGCCCACTTTTTACCGGCTGGAAAACCCGCGCCACCCAAACCGCGCAAGCCTGAATTCGAGAGGGTGTTGATAAGCGATTCAACCGTGCGTTTCCCCGTTACACATTCGTGCAAAAGTTGATAACCCCCTGCGGCTTTGTATTGGGCTACACCAGTGTGGCGCGGTGGCAAGGCCGTGGTGTGCTGACCAAATGCTGCTTCCATAATTTCATGGTGATTGGCCCAGCCCATTTCATGCTGGCCCACAGCCACTGCCGGGGCTTGCTCGCAACGCCCAATGCAGGGTACCGCTTGAACCCGCACGGTGCTGCCAAGCAGTGCAGGCAATTTCTCAATCAGTTCTTCTGCTCCCGCCATGCAACAAGACGGGCCATTGCACACACGCACAGTGAGATCGTGGTTTGCGGAGTGTTCGGAGTCCACCACATCGAAGTGATGGTAGAAGGTAGCCACTTCGAACACTTCGGTTTGTGACAACCTCAGGCATTCAGCCAGCGCGGCCAGGTGAGGTTTGGGCAGACAGCCCAAGTGGTCTTGCAGTTGGTGAAGGTATTCAATCAGCAGGTCGCGGCGCAGCGTTTCTTGGCCCACAATGGCAAGGACTTCGGACACGCAGTGGGGGTTTGCTTGACGACCTTTGGGTTTGCCGCGGTGTTGTTGCGTAAAGTCAACAGCAGTTGCAATCGGTATGATTGCTGGGTTCATCTCATCTCCGCCTTCTGTTGTTCGCCCTATTAGGCCGCTATTGAACTTACACAGTCCTTTCTAGGACCAAGGGGTTGCGGTGAAGTTCATCGTAAACCTGCAGCTCAATTTGCCGTTAGTGGATTCTGTCAACCCAAGTTTGCTGCACTGCGGTAGCATCCTGTTCTTGAATCAGTTTTCGAAAAATGTGTATGAAAAACAAGCCTTTTGGCATTTTCCTGGCGTCCATGTTGGCCTTGGTGTTGTCTGCCTGTGCCACGGTTGCACCGCCAGTTGCGCCTTTGCCTGAACCTGTACCGGCTGCCCAGGCTCAAGACCCGGTTGTACCGAAAACCCGCGAGCCTGTGATTGCCTTGGTGCTGGGCGGCGGTGGTGTGAAGGGTTTTGCCCATGTGGGTGTGATCAAGGTGCTGGAAAGCCACGGTATCAAACCCAGCATTGTGGTGGGTACCAGTGCAGGCAGCTTTGTGGGTGCTTTGTATGCCAGTGGCATGAACGCTTACACCTTGCAAAGCGTAGCTTTGGGTATGCAGGAAGCCGACATTCGCGACCTGACCTTGAGCAGCCAGGGGTTCTTGATAGGCGACAAATTGCAGCAGTATGTGAATACGCAAGTGAAGAACAAGGCCATTCATCAGTTCCCGATTCGTTTTGCAGCTGTGGCCACCGACCTAGAAAGCGGTGAGAAGGTTGCCTTTAACTATGGAAACGCTGGGCAGGCAGTGCGTGCGTCGTGCAGCATTCCAAACGTGTTTTTACCTACCCGTATCGGAAAACGCCAGTTTGTGGATGGTGGTTTGGTAAGCCCTGTACCTGTGCTGACTGCCCGTGAAATGGGCGCCGATGTGGTGATTGCGGTGGATATTTCTGCAAAACCACGCACTGGAGCAGGTGCCATGGGATGGTGGGGGTTGCTCGACCAAAGCATCAATATTCTGAGCCAACAAGCCATTCGTGCCGAGTTGGCCCGGGCCGATGTGGTGATACAACCCAGTGTGCAACATGCTGATGCATTGAATCTGGACCAGCGCCATGAGTTTTTGCTGGAAGGCGAAAAAGTGGCGCAGAAACTGGTGCCAAAAATTCAGGCTGCCATACAGGGAAGTCGCGAACGGCTGATGGCACAGGCAAACCCGCAGGCACGGCTCTAAATTTTCGCAGTACAATGCCTTGATGACAAAAGAAAAAACAGGGCATGCAGACATGGGTTCGCTGACGGACAAACCCACAATTTTGATCGCTGAAGACCACCCCATGATTTCGATCATGTTGGCTGACATGATCGACCAGCTGGTCACCCACAGTGAAATTATTGTGGTGGAAAGCATGGAGAAGGCCAGAGCCATTCGGGCTGAGCCAGACTTGGTCATTGCCGATCTGGACCTCCCCGACTCCAAGGGCGTGGGTACCATCAACACCTTTGCAGTGCTGTTTCCACAATGCCCAAAACTGATTTGTTCGGGCGTGCTCGACAAAAACCTGGCGCGTGAGGCTGAGCGGGCTGGCTATTTTTACGTGAACAAGGCCAGCACCTACCCTGAACTGCTTCGTGCCCTTCAAAATTTGCTGATACAGGCGGGTGTGCTTGACGATGTGCCCAAAGGCGCGGAGAAGGCTGCCAACGAATACCATTCCAACATTTATGCCCCGGGGTCGGACAAACCCTTGACCTGGAAGCAGGTGGAAATCATGCGCAAAACCGCCGAAGGCTTGTCGGCCAAGGAAGTGGCGCGTGAAATGGACATCAGCCCGGATACGGTGCGTGGGCACATCAAGGAAATATTCTTGCGCTTGGGTGCAAAAAACAAAGGTCAGGCTGTTGATATTTTCATTCGGGCTGAACGCAAAGCGCGCTTGCTCGATTCTTGAACACCGCTGGCTGGGAGGCCAAGATGATCCGTTCGATGCGTTCCTTACTTGCCTTTTTCGTGGCCCTGTTTGCCTTGGTATTCACCGGTACAGTGGCGGCCGCGGATTTAAGCGGCATCACCAGCAAAGAGGCAGTAACTGCCTTGCGTACCACGCTCAGCAAAGGTGCCGATGCCGCAGTGGGCAGCTTGGGCAAGGCCGATGGTTTTTTGGGCAACCCGGCTGTGCGAATTAAACTGCCGGAGTACCTGGAGAACAGCAAGGGTTTGCTGAAAATGGTGGGCATGGGTTCACAGCTGGATCAAATGGAAATCAGCATGAACCGCGCGGCGGAAGCGGCGGTGCCACAGGCCAAAGCCGTACTGAAAAAGACCATTCAAAACATGACAGTTGAAGACGCCAAACAAGTACTGAGTGGCGGTGATACCGCAGTGACGGACTTTTTCAGAAGCAAATCCCAGGCCGATTTGTACACCCAGCTGCTGCCGATTGTGAAAGGCAAAACCGCGCAGGTGGGTTTGGCCCAGCAATACAATGCCTTGGCCGAGAAGGGCAGCCGCTTTGGCTTGGTGAAGGCCGAAGACGCCAACCTGGAGGGCTATGTCACCAACAAGGCGCTTGATGCGTTGTTTTTAATGGTGGCTGAGGAAGAGAAAGCGATTCGGGCCAACCCGGTTGCGGCGGGCAGTGCCGTGCTTAAAAAAGTGTTCGGGAGTTTGAAGTGAAGAAAATGATTCATTTGGCGGTTTTGTCTGCCGCCGTGGCTTTGGCAGCCTGTTCTGAACATCATGACCATGGTGCAGAGTCGGGCCATTCTCACGATGCGCCTGTTGTAGCAGAGCAGGCGGCAGCACCCGCGCAGGTGCAAGACGGAATTTCGGTTCAGAACGCCTGGGTGCGCCCCACTGTGGGCGAGCAGGACGCCACTGGTGCCTATTTGACCATTACCAGTCAGGAACCCATGTCCTTGGTTGGCGTGGCCACCCCGGCCGCTGAAATTGCCGAAGTGCATGAAATGAAAATGGACGGCGACATCATGCGCATGCGCATGGCCGAGCGCATTGAAATGAAGGCGGGCGAGCCGCTGGAACTCAAGCCGGGTGGCTACCATGTGATGCTGATGGCTTTAACCGCACCGGTTGAGGTTGGCCAGGAAATTGAACTGAGCCTGCAATTTGAGAAAGCCGATGGCAGCAAAATTGAAATGCCGGTGAAAGCGGTGGCAGGCCAGAATGCAGCAGGTGACCACCACAGCCATGGTGGCGGCGGTGATCACAAACACTAAATGCCCAGCTTTGCCTTAGAAGGCCAGTTTTACACCCACCAGCGCAGAGCGCCCGCCCAGCGGCGTATAACCGCGCACGGTGTTCAGCGTTGTGGCTGAAAACGCCAGCTCATCAGTCAGGTTTTGAAGGTTGGCGAATACTTCGCCACCGGTGCGGCCCCAGGTGAATGCCTTGCCGATTCGCAAGTTCACCAACTCGTAACCTTCCACTTCAACATCGCCTGAACCCGCTTTGCTGTCGCTGACCCAAATCAGTTCAGGCGTAACGGTCCAGCCACCTTGTGTATAAGCGGCGCTGGCCACCACACGTTGCGGGCTGATGCGGGGAAGGTTGCCGCCCCCATCGGTGCGTTTGCCACGTACAAGGTCGTATTGAATGGACGGCTGCAGCTTGCCAGCACCCATGGCGTAGGCGGTTTGATATCCCAGTTCAATGCCTTGAAATTCTGCGGGAACCGCCGTGAAGTCGAACACTTGAATGGGCGGTTCTCCGGGCGCTTCAATAAACTCGGCATCGGCACCTGTGCGTCCAATCAAGGCAATGTAATTGCTGTATCGGCTTGCGAAGGCAGTGGCATTGAATTTGGATTCACCTTGTGCCCAAGTGCTGGTTAATTCCAGGTGGCGGCCGCGTTCTTCCTGCAAATTCGGATTGCCTTTCTCGTAGGCATCTGTGGCCACATGCACACCATCGGCATACAACTCGAAGCTGGAGGGCGCACGCTCCACCCGAGACACCGAACCACCCAGCGACCAGCCGTTGCCAATAGGCGCTGTATAGCCCAAAGAAACGGAACTTGGGCTGAAACTGCGGTTAATGCCAGGACCCGCATCTACACCGGCACCCGCCACCGGGCCATTCAGGGGCGACAAACCACTGGTGGCTGCATTCACATCCACTTGGTCTCCACGCAGACCGAATTCGAACACTCCGCTGTTTTCCTGTCCGCGGCTGGCGCGGAAGATGGTGAAGAGCCCGGTTTGATCGGTGCTGGTGCTGGGCACAAAGGCTTCATCCCCAATCGCCGAAAAATCGGTCCGCTCAAACTGCACGCCAGTGCTGGTGTTGATGTTCATGCCGGCAATTGAAAACGGCTGCAAGGCCACTTCCACGCGGCCGTCCACGCCATCGTTCACAAACAGGGTGGCCGGCGCACCGTCTTCAAATTCCTGGTGCTGGTAATCGGTTTTGGCCAAGCGGTATTTCACTTGTTTAAAGGCAGCATTGTTGAAATTTTGCTCACCTTCCAGTGCATAGCGTTCGCTTTCCATGCCAATGCGCACATCGAGGGATTTCGGTACACCGTATTCGTTGTTGTAACGTTCAGCCGACACGCCAATATAGCCATTGCCGGTTTGGAACGAGGCTCCGATGGCTGCACCATCGGATTTCGAGGAGGAGTTTTGAACCCGGTTGCCCGTGACACCGTCGGGGTCGGTGAACGTGGGGGTTTCAAGGTCGCGCGTGGTTCGTTTGAATCCATCCAGATGAATGCTGACCCCCTGCCCCAAGCCGGCATCCAGCTTAAAGCCGCCGGCAGTTTGATCGGCTGCGCCGCCGCCTAGCAAGTTGACTTCACCCTGAAGACCTTGCACAGGCTTGCGTGCAATACGTTGGTCGACCAGGTTCACTACACCGCCGACCGCATTGCCGCCGTAGGCCAGCGCAGCAGGGCCACGAAGGATTTCAACCTGGTGCAATGCGAAGGGATCTACAGGCAGGGCATGGTCGAAGCTGAGTGCAGACACATCAACCGTGGCGGCTGAATTGCGCAGAATCTTGATTCGGTCAGAGTCTTGGCCACGCACAATGGGGCGGCTTGAATTGGGGCCGAAACCTGTGGCGGACACTCCCGGTTGATAGCGCAATGCCTCGCCCACGGTGCTGGCACCATTGGCATTCAGCTCATCGGCGGTAATGATTGAAAAAGGTTTGGTGATGGATTCTGCTTGTTCGGTTGTGCCGGTGACCACCACGGATTCAAGCAAGGCTTCTTGGGCCAGGGCCTGGGTTTGCGCAATAAAAAGCAAGCTGGCCAGCGCCACGGCACGGCGCTGAAATTGGGATTTGTTCATGTTCTTTCCTGAAATACATCACGCCGCTGTCCGGCCTGGTTTTGATAACAAAAAGGCTCGGAAAGCGACAAAAAATAAGGGGATTGTTTACTTCAGGAAAAACTGGGCGGGTCGCGCACCCGCACCCGTTGCGCGAACAGGGTATTTCTGGGCGCTGCGACCGCACTGCTTTGAATGCCCAGTTGGGCCAGCAGGGGCAATGCACAGCCGGTGGGTGGATTGGAAACTGCGGCCTGTGCGGTGGCAAGCCCATCGAACAGCAGGCAGGAATGCAGTAAATCGCTGGCGGCAGCGTGTTTGCTGTTGTGGCTGTGGGCGTGGCCGTGCGATTCGGCTTGCAGCGTGTCCCGGTGCTCAATGCTGTGGGCAAGACCTGCCCATTGCGTGGCCAAAACGGCCAGCGCGATCAGCATGTGTTGGAACCAGCGGGTGCGCATTGGGGAAATCACTTCGTTTGACTGCAATTTGAGTAGTTTAACAAACCTGTCAAGAGGGCGCTGGTGTGGTTCACGGTGAAGGGTGTCCGGCTTTGCGGCGCATCTCCGCCAAGCGTTTGTCTTTCAGGGTCCAGATGTTGCCAATCCAGGTTTTAAACCGGTTCTTGAATTCAAGGTCGTTGCGAAAGTCGCCTGCGATCATGTCGGCAGGAATGGGCAGAATTTCAACATGCACTTGCATATTGGGTTGCTTCCCGCACAGCCAACTCCAAGTGATGTTGCCCTGGCTGGGGCCATAGGCAATGGTGACATTCACCATGCCTGCAAACTGCTCACCCATGGCATTCAGCGACGCGGACAAGCCACCGTATTTGGGGCCCAGCAGGCGAGTGTAAGGTGATTTGGTTTTGGCTTTTTTGGCGGGTGTAAAGCGGGTACCTTCCAGAAAGTTGATCACGGTAACCGGGCTTTCTTTGTATACCTCGCAGGCTTTGCGGGTGGTTTCCAGGTCCTGGCTGGCCAGCACCGGGTTGCGTGCAATGGCGCCACGGCTGTGGCGCTTCATGAAGGGGAAATCCATGGCCCAGCACACCACGCCCACAATGGGAACCCAAATCAGTTCTTTCTTCAGAAAAAACCGGCCAAAAGGCGCATGGCCATGCAGCACATCGAACAAGACCACAATGTCGGCCCAGGCAGTGTGGTTGCTGATCACCAGATAACTGCTGTGCGGTTTGAAGTCGCCATGAATCTCAACCTGCCCCTGTTGACCGTGCAGCAGTTTGTAAAGTTGCTTGTCCGAGCCTACCCACCAGGTTGCAATTTGCACACAGCAGTTCGATGCCAAGCGTTGCACCCTGTACACCGGCACAAGGCGCAACACGATAAACGGGAACATCACGATGAACCAGAAGGTGATGCACAGGCTCATCAGGGTGACGGTGAGGACACCGATGATAGGGGCAGGAAGAATTCTGGACAGAGGCACTTTGGGGATCCGGGGTGTAGTAGCTTTGCGGGCTGTTCAATCAAACAGCCCGGATCTTACCCCAGAAACCCTTAAACACCCAACAGGCCGGTGACCACGTCCACGGGGTAAATTCCCTGTGGCGTAATGCGGTTGGCACCGTCGGCTACCTCGAAGGTGGCAGACAGGGTTTCAGAGCCGCCGCGCTCGAGAATGGTGCTGACTGCCCAGTATTCGCAAGTGGTTTTGTCCTCAGCCACGCGCAGCACGCTGTAACCGCGTTCGGTGACGTTTACATGCTTGATGTGTGGGCTGGTCAAGCGAATGGCCTGAATGATCTGGTTGGGCAGATCCAGGCCAGGTGATGTGACAGAGGTCACTACAAACTCGGTGGCCACGCTCCCTTGCCCGGTAATGGGGTTGTAGCCGCCTACCGCATCAATCGGTTGGTTGGGGTTGTCCGTGATGTCGGCCACCCAGGCAGTGTGCACGTCGCCGGTCAAAATCACCACGTTGTTGATGGCCTCGCCACCATCGTCGCCGCGCAGGGCATTGATGATGCGCTGGCGCTCGGCGCTGTAGCCGTCCCAGGCGTCGCCATTCAGGCCCGACGGCGCAAGCAACTCGCCCAATTGCGCAGGTGCGGGGTTGTTCAAGCCGGGTTTGATGATCCACTGGTGAAACACCACCTGGTTGCCTATCAGCTTCCACTGGGCTTGCGAGGCACGCATGCCGTTGATCAAGAAGTTGTACTGCTCTTCACCAATCATCGTGCGGTCGGGCTGGCTGGAAACTCCATCGGTGGGGTTGATGGGTGTGGCGGCTTCAAGGTCGCGGTCGAACAGGCGGGTGTCCAGCATGAACATGTCGACCATGTCGCCAAACTGCACGCGGCGGAAAATCTTGGCGCGGTTACCGGGTTCGGGCAAGCGAATTGGCATCCATTCGTCGTACGCGCGCTGGGCAAAACCCTTGCGTTCTTCCCACACACCTTCTGCACCTTCGGTGTGGTTTTCTGCGCCGTCGCGGTAGGAGTTGTTGGTCGATTCGTGGTCGTCCCAAATGGTGATGAAGGGAAAGCGCTGGTGCAGCTTTTGCAGGTCTTCATCGCGCTTGTACTGGGCGTGGCGGGTGCGGTAGTCGGATAGCGTGATTATTTCTGTCGCCGGTTCATACTCGCGCACGTTGCCATACTGGCCTGTGCCGTATTCGTAAATGTAGTCGCCCAGGTGAATAATGGCGTCAATGTCATCGCGCTCGGCCAGTTTGGCATAGGCATTGAAAAAGCCATGGGCCAGGCTGGAGCAGCTCACCACGCCAAAATTCAGCGGGCGCTTGTTGCCGGCGGCGGGTGTTGTGCGGGTGCGGCCCACCGGGCTGGCTTTGCCGTTGCTGCGGAATTGGTAGAAATAAACAGTGTCTTGTTCAAGACCGTCGCAAATCAGCTTCACGGTGAAGTCTTGCGCGGCAGTGGTTTGAAAGTCCATGGACTTCGCAAACATGGTCAAGGCTTCGTCTTTGAACACATCCACGCGGCCAGCAATGGTGCGGTCTGTATTCTCCGGCGTGATTCTGGTCCACAGCACCACGCTGTCGAATGCAGGGTCGCCACTGGCCACACTGTGCAGAAACTGCACATTCTGCGTGGGGGTGTTGTCACTGGGTGTGGTGCGGTTATCGGTTGCTGTGGTCGAATCGTTGTCACTGCCACAACCCTGCAGCAGGCTTAGCCCGCCAACGCTGGCAGTACCAATACCAAGACCTTTGAGGAAGGAGCGGCGTGTTATGCCCGGGCGTTTTTGAATTCGACTGCGTTTGCGGCGTGGACCTGACATGGCGTGTATTCCTTGGTAGTTTGAAGCTGTTTGTTATGCGTTGGGTAGTGTGTCGGGGATCATCAGTTCATAGAGCATGCCCAGCCCAAGCCCATAGCCGCCTTGCCCGTTGGGGCCTCCGCGGTCACTGGTAAAGTACATGCGTTTGCCGTCCGGGCTGAAGGCAATTCCGGCGATTTCAGACTGGTCTTGCCCAACAATTTGCAGCAGCGGTACCAGCTTGCCGTCGGGATATACAACCACCACTTGCATGCTGCCACCATCTTCGGCTACCAACACTTCGCCAAATGGCGTCATGGTGATGTTGTCAACGCCAGAAAGAATGTTGTTGGGGGCGGTGGCGGTGGCCATGTCGTAAACCACCTCAATGGTTTGTGCGGTGGTGTTCAACATCCACAAGCGGTCATCGCCCTTGGTCGCAAAAAACACGCGGTCATTCTGATACCAGACACCTTCGCCACCGTCGAACACGGCAGTGTCGGGCAGGCGGTTCTCGGTTTGCGGTGCATTGGGATTGGCTGCGTTCACCCAGCTGTAGCGCACCGGGCCATTCAATGCATTGGCCACATCGCCTTC
Organism: Limnobacter sp. UBA7229; assembly: GCF_002473065.1. NCBI lineage: Bacteria > Pseudomonadati > Pseudomonadota > Betaproteobacteria > Burkholderiales > Burkholderiaceae > Limnobacter > Limnobacter sp. UBA7229. The sequence continues at coordinate 182,631 of NZ_DKTN01000005.1, forward strand.
CACTTTCAATACCTGTAGCAGTCCCTGATTCATATTGGCGCGTGGCGCACCGGCCGGCCAGTCACCCGCGGTGGGTACCCAGCGGTAGAAGCGGCCGTCGGGCATGTCTTCCGTCATGTAGAACACGCGGCGCTCACTGTCGATAGCAACTGCTTCGTGGCTGAACAGCCCCAGGGCTGGCAGTGGGCGGGCGGCCTGAATACCGAACGGATCGCATTCCCACACCAAGCCGGTCGGAATTTCTTCGCAGCTGAGCCAGGTTTTCCAGGGTGTAATTACGCCAGCACAATTAAATGTAGTGTTTTGTAATATTCGATAGCTGTCTTCAATCGTGCCGTCGGGGCCAAACACAAGGGCGCTTGCGCCGCCCAGTCCGGGGCTGAATGTTTCGAGTAAATTTCCCACGGGCGCCAGTTCAGGCACGGTGAAACCAAGGGTACCAAAGCCTGGAATCTCGCTGTTTGAACAATAAATCCAGCCACCATCTTCTCGGGGCACCACACCGCCACCGTCATTGAAAATATGCCAAGGTGTTGCGCCTGAAACCGGCGGCAGGTTGCTGATGGCCACTACCCGCGTGGAAAAACCGGCAGCAGTGCGCACGCCGTTGGCATCAGGATCGCCCAGTGGGCTGATGTTTCGAAACCGAAACTGATTGTTATTTAGCGCAGTGCCGCCAAACCGGTTGGTCTCTGATGCGCCAAGCCGGCCACTGCTTGAACCGGAGGGATTGTCGGAACTGCCGCAGCCAGCCATCCACGGCAGCGCGCTGGCGCTGGCACCATACAAAAATGTTTTGAGCAGATTGCGTCGGCGAATGCTGGGGGGCAAAGCGGGTGGAAACGACATGGCGAACATCCAGATTGAACAACATCAACCTGTGATACCCGGCATACTGAATTTTGGTTTCCGAGGCGGTCTTCAGTGTGACCATTCACCGATTTGTCACATGGTGGGGTCACACGGAAGTACAGTCCTTTACGTTTTGAAGTAAGACACAGCGCGCTGCAAGTCTTCCGACATGCTTTCTACCTGACGGGATTGACCCTCTAGTTGCATACTGGCCATTTTCAGTTGTTCCGACAAGGCTGAAATATCACTCACCCGCTCGGAAATATCCATGCTGGCGGCTTCTTGCTCTTTGGTGGAATTGGCCACGGCCAGCGCATATTCAACGGATTGCTCGAAGTGTTGAACAATTTCCTGAAGACCACCCATAAGCTTGTCAGCGTACTGCATGTTTTCGTTCATGTGCTCGCCCACTTGTTCCACCGACTTGTTGGAACGTTCTGAGTAGGTGCAAATTTCACCGATCAAGGTGCGAATTTCATCGGTGGCCGTGGCGGTGTTCTGTGCCAGGGTACGTACTTCATCGGCCACCACTGCAAAGCCACGCCCTTGTTCGCCAGCGCGAGCGGCTTCAATGGCAGCATTCAAGGCCAGCAGGTTGGTTTGCTGGGCAATCCCCTGAATCACGGACACGATACCGTTGATTCGGTCAGAGCGTTCCACCAGTCCCGCAATTTCCTGGGTGGTGGTTTGCATTTGACCCGCCATGTCATTCATTTTGCCTTGCAGGGTTTGCATCAAGGCCATGCCGTTCTTGGCGGTGTCTGCCGACAGTTTGGCCTGCACTTCGGTTTTGTGGGCGTAATCTGAAATGGACTTGGCGCTGGCGCTCATTTGTTCCACGCTGACCGCAGTGGCGTTGGAACTGTCGGCCTGTTTTTCAGCAGAACCTGACAAACCCGACGCCACATTCACCAGTTCGCTTGAAGCGGTTTTGAAAGTGCCGCAGGCCTGTGACACCTGCTTGATGATTTCCCGCAAACGCACCTGCAATTGCTGCATCCCGTCCATCAGCGAGCCACTCTCGCATTTCGGGACAGATTGGGTCAGATTGCCTTGCGCCATGGTCACCACCACATTCAGCGCCTTGGCAGGTTCGCCACCAATTTGCTTGCGAAGCGATGCAGCCACCATGCCAACCGTGATACCGCACAACAGCACAATGGCGACACACACAATGCCGATGGTGATCAGGGCATTCTCGAACACGGAATCGCCTTGGGCCACTGCAGCCTCCATGGTGCTTTTCACGCTCGAGTTCAAGGCATTCATGGCATTGTCAATTTGCTGCTCCAGCGGATCACCTTCTCCCAGCAGCATCAGGGTTGCAGCCTGCACTTCACCCAATTCGGATTGTTCAATCACTTTTTGATACACGGTGTGCAAGGCCGAGTTGTCGGTGTTGATGGTTTCGATCAGTTTGCGGGTTTCGCCAGCAGGCGCGCTGGCCTGCATGCTTTGGCCCAGCAAATCAATTTCAGCATCCAGCGCAAGCATGCGTGATTTGGCCAAATCAAACCGCTCCTGTTCATCAGCAAGAATCACATTTCGGGCTTCGCGCGCCAACAATGCTGATTTACTGCCCAGGTTGGACACCTGCGTTAGCAGGGAAACCTGCTTTTCGGTGTTTTCCTGGTTGAACTGGTTTAGGGCATGAATTTGATAAACAGCAAACACACTCAAGGCGAGCAAGGCCGCAATAGGTATGCCCATGACAATACCCAGCCGAACATTCAGGCTGGTATTGATGATCTTGTTCATAAAGGAGGAAGACATGTTTACTTGCTCATGGAAGGGCTTGAACATTCACGCCGATGGTTAAAGTGCCAATCGCTTTGCCACCCTCCATCACGGGTACGGAGACCTGAGAAACCACCGCGCCGGAACTTTCATCCTTTTTTGCACGGGCAATGTAGTCATCGCCTTTGCCATCGGCCCAGGCTTTCACAAACTTGGGCTCATCGCCCTGCCAGTAATCGGAAGTCATGGAGCTGATGGCTACGTTCGCTCCCTGGTTGTCGGTCAGAATGGTTTCGGTGAAATAAGGTTTGGATTTTTCAGCCGCAAGCAGGGCTTTGGACACCGGGCTTTCCATCATGGCTTTTCCCTCTGGCAAACCGCCCGATGCAGCAATCCACTTGCTGTCCATCGCCTTGATGGCGTCCAGTGTCAGTCCCTTTCCGTTTTGGGCTTTGACAGCGGCAATCACTTCGGGTTTTGCGGCAATCGCCTTGATTTCAGGCAGCACGTCGTTGGCCGTGCCTGCAAAAACGGCGCCGCCTGTTGTCAGAATGAAAGTGGCCAAGCTGGCCTTTGCAAAAGACTGGAATCGGTTCATGTGCTGTGCTCCATGGGATTGAGCGTGGGTCTCAATCGGTAGATTGTTAAATTTTTTCCGCCACAAGGGGGATGTAACAAGATTAAGGATCTGATTCTGAAAGCAATTCATGGATAAGCAACGGGAATAGGCCTTACTAAAATTCGTTGGTTCAAATGGAGGGGGGTGTATAGGGTAAACCCTTGCATCTGAGTTTGACTTGACGTAACAGTTGCGCAGAACAAGGGTTGGCGCTATGTTTGAGCGGGTAACAACTGTTGCGCAAACAAAAAGGGGAAAAAATGAAAAAATTGATGCTTGCTGCCTCGGCAGCTGTTGTATTGGCAGGTTGTGCGGCTGGCGGTATGTTTGGCCCAGCCCCGAAAGACGGTGAATTGGCCCAGCCCACCGATTACAAATCCTGGCCTGTGTTCCTGGCTGGAATCGAAAAGCCCACTGGCCACATTCGTGACATTTACATCAACCCCACTGGCGCTGCCGCCAAAAAAGGCGAAGCTTTTGCCAACGGTACTGTGAGCGTGATGGAAATTTACAAGGCCACCAAAACCGGCGATAAAATGACCAAGGCTGGTCTTGAAAAAGTGTTCGTCATGTACAAGGGCAACAACTGGGGCAGCACTGCGCCAGAAGGCATGAAGACAGGCGACTGGGTGTATGCAGCATTTGAACCCAATGGCCAGCCCGCCAAAGCGGATTACGCCACCTGCCGTGGTTGCCACCTGCCATTGGCCGACAAAGACTACATTTTTCACTACGACAAGTACTTTGACACACGCAAGAGCGCCCAGATTCTGGACGGTCATGCTGGCAAAGTAGCCATGTCTGTTGAAGAAGCCCACCTGGCTGCTTTGGTTACCAAGTAAACCACTGGCTATTTCCGTACAATAAAAGCCACCCAAGGCCGGGTGGCTTTTTTGTTGGGGTGTTCCATGCGCATTCTGCGTTTCGCTTTGTATGCATTGTCTGCAATCGTTTTACTGGGGCTGGGCGCTCTGGTTTTCCTGCTGAAGTCGTATCCCGCTGTCCAGTTGCCTGAATCGTTGAAACCAAGCCCTGCCGGCAGTGTGCGAACCTTGTTTTTGGGAACCTCGTCCATGGCCTGGACCGATGGGCAGAGCACATGGCTGGTAGATGGTTTTTTCTCGCGACAACCGTTGTCCGAAGTTGCTTTTACCCGACTGAAGGTTGATGAAACCCAGGTTGGCGCAGTGGCCGCAGAAATGTTCAAGCGTCTGGATATGCCCAGTGCCTTGAGTGGTATTGTGGTGGCGCACTCGCATTACGATCATTCCCTGGATGCTCCTTTTCTGGCGAAACAATATGGCGCGCGGGTCGTGGGTTCGGAATCGACTTTGCAAATTGCCAAAGGGCAAGATGTGCCGACAACACAAATAGATGCTTTTACGGGCAGTGGCCGCGTGAAGTTGGGCGAGTTTGATATTCAGTTGATTCAATCTGCCCATGCGCCCACCGGATTCACGGGTGGATTTAACACCAAACCTGTGTTTCTTCCGGCCCATGCCTTGCAGTTCAAAGAAGGAATCAGCTTTTCATTTGTGGTGTCTCACCCCGGCCTGGGGCCTGGGCCATTCGCGCTTATTCAGCCTAGCGCAGGTTATGTTGAAGGCCAAAACAAAGACATTGCGGTGGAGCATGTGTTTTTGGGAATGGGTGGTTTGGGTAAATTAAGCGACGCCTACATTGAGAATTACTGGCGGGAAATGGTGGTCGGTACCGGGGCTAAGCATGTGTACCTTATTCACTGGGATGACTTTACTCAACCTCTCATGAAAAAGGGTCAGCTGGTGGGCTTGAAACCCATGCCCAAGTTACTGGATGACTTCCCGAGATCCCTTGAATTGTTAAAGATGTTTTCAGAACGCGATGGCGTGACTCTTCATGTGTTGGATGCATGGCAAATGGTCCATTTTTGATCCACAGTTTCCGGTGTTTGAGTGCATACTAAAACCGCATGCTGCGTGGCATGCGTGACCAGCGCGATTCGCTGAAATGTAAGTAACTATGCCGAACCCCAGCAGTCTGCACACCGACGCCAATAAAAAGAACTTTGCGGATCTGTTTCACAACGAGGTCACAGCGTGGTTGGTGTTGGTGCTTTCCATTGTCATCACTGCGCTGGGCTGGGTGTTGTCCAGCCAAGCCATCGAGAAACGCGCCAACGACAGGTTTTCATTTGAGGTTCGTGATGCCCAAGAGCGCATTCAGAGCCGGATCAACCAGTACCAACAAATTTTGCGCGGTGGAGTGGCTTTTTTTGATGCGCACACCAGCGTGAATCGAGAACACTGGCAGGTGTACGTGGCCTCGCTCAACTTGCAACGCGAGTTGCCAGGCGTGCAAGGTTTCGCGTTCGCCGAACGTGTGTCACCAGATACTTTAGAACAATACGAAAACCGCATACGTGCCGAGGGATTTCCAAATTATTCGGTCACCCCTCCTGGTGAACGCGAGGTTTACTTTCCCATCACACTGATCGAGCCGTTTGATGAACGCAACCAGCGTGCTTTTGGTTACGACATGTTTTCCGAGCCTGTACGCCGCGAGGCCATGCGCCGGGCCATGGACACGGGTCAGCCCACCGTGTCGGGTTTGGTTCAGTTAAAGCAGGGCGACGAGAGAAACCCCGCCCCGGGCTTTCTGATTTATCTGCCTGTGTATACCCAGGGTGTAGATTTAAGTTCGGTCGATTCTCGCAGGCAGGCTATTCGCGGCTTTGTGTATAGCCCTTTTGTTGCCTCGGACCTGATGCAGAATGTGTTGGGCAATGAAAAAATTCCCCTTCACTTTCAGTTGTATGACGCTGAAAGCAGGGTACCGGAATCGCTGATTTATGATTCCGCCAGTGGTGTTGACACCCCACAGCAACTTCAATTGTTTGATCACACCCATGCAGTGACAGTCCCCGTTGAGTTGTCTGGGCGAACATGGACCGCGCGTTTTGAAAGTACACCCGATTTTGACCGGGATGTTCACAACTCCCTGCCCAACCTGATTTTGCTCGCCGGCGGTGCAATTGATTTGATGCTGTTTCTCACCATCTATTCTTTGGTGCAACAGCGCAGGCGACAAAGCGCCAGCAATGCGAAAAGCCAGTTTCTGGCCAATATGAGCCACGAAATCCGTACCCCGCTCAACGCCATTCTGGGTTTCAATACTTTGTTGGGAGAACAGCTGACAGACCCGCAGGCCAAAGGGTATGTGAAGCAGGTTCAAGAGGCTTCAGAGCAATTGCTGGGCATGGTTGAAGATGTGCTGAGTTTCTCGCAGATTGAGGCAGGTTCAATACGGATCGAGAATATAGAATTTGATTTGCATGACAGGGTGCGCAGAACCTTGCGCCTGTTTACTGCAAAAGCACAGCACAAAGGTTTGAGCCTTGAACTTGAGATGGATGCAATGACACCACTGATGGTGAAAGGTGACCCCGCGCGTTACGGGCAGGTGTTATCGAACTTGTTGAACAATGCGATCAAGTTTTCCGACAGCGGCGTGGTGCGCGTCAAAGTGCAGGCCGACAGGCTGGACATGCATGAGGCAGTAATTCGCACCGAGGTACACGATCAGGGTATCGGCTTCGACGTCAATGAATTCGAGCGCCTTACCCGCCCCTTTGAGCAGGCGGACAACACCGCCACACGCCGGTTTGGCGGTAGTGGTTTGGGTTTGGCGATCTGCAAGCGATTGACCGAGTTAATGGGTGGCGAACTGTTTGTGGCCTCTGTGCCGCAGGCTGGCAGCGTATTTGGTTTCACCTTGCGGGTTCAAACCGTGTTTGTACAAACGGGCGATTCAACCGCCCAGTTGCCCACAGAGGCGGTATCACTTCAGGGTAAAAAAATACTGGTGGTCGAAGACAACAAGCTGAATCAGCATGTGATCAAAGCCTTGCTCTCAAAAATGAAAGCAGATGTATTGTTGGTCGACAACGGGCAAATGGCCGTTGACGCCGTGCGTGCAGATTCGTCGATCGACCTTGTGTTGATGGACATTCACATGCCGGTGATGAACGGCATTGACGCCGCCATTGCAATTCGCCAGTTGCCCGGCCCAGCCAGTCTGTTGCCAATTGTGGCGTTGACCGCGGGTGCTCTTCAGGAAGATGAACAGGCCTGCATGAATGCGGGCATGAACGAGTTTTTAAGCAAACCAGTGGACGTGCCCAAACTGCGGCAGGTGTTGGCTCGACAATTATCGGTTACGCACTGAAAATACGAACATGCCTGCCAGCATGGCAGCGATAAAAATCAGGCCATCGGTGGCCAGGCTGGCCGCCGCCACTACTGCAGGGCCAGGGCAAAAACCGCCAATGCCCCACCCCGCGCCAAATAACGCCGCACCCAGCAAAAGTTTTTTGTCGACATGGGTGTTGGTGGGCAAATTCATGGGCAAGCCCATGAGGCTGTTTTTCAGGCGCTTGGCCAAAAAAAACCCGGGCAACCCAAGGGCAATTGCACCGCCCATCACAAACATCAGTGAAGGGTCCCAGGGCATTGAAAGATCAAGAAAGCCTATCACCTTGGCCGGGTTGGCCATGCCCGAGATGATCAAGCCCCAACCAAAAACCAAGCCCGCCAGGCCGCTTGCCACGGCAAAACGCATGTTGTTTTTCACAATTTGGCTTCCCTCAAATAACATGCATAAGCATTGAGGCCACCACGAAACCGGTGACCATGAAAACGCCCGTGGCAATCAGCGAACGCAGCGACAGGCGTGAAAGCCCGCACACGCCGTGCCCACTGGTGCAGCCCGACCCCAGCCGTGTGCCGTAACCCACCAACAGCCCAGCAACAACCAATGCAACCGTGCCGCGTGGGCTTTCAAATTCAAAACTTCCCACCACAGCTTGGTACAGCCAGGGTGCTGCGGCCATGCCCAGTACAAAGGAAAGTCGCCACAGAAATTCTCCATGTTGCGGCTTGAGCAAACCGCCTACTATGCCGCTGATCCCGGCCACGCGGCCAGTCAACAGAATCAGCATGACGGCTGACAAGCCGATCAACAACCCGCCGAACAAAGCCGGGTAGGGCGTAAAAGCTTCCCAATTGACAGTGAACATCCTGATTCCGATTAAATATGATTATACGCTCATATTATCATGTGCAAAAAATAATCACCAGAATGGGTGTGAGTTACAATGCGGCGTCTGTCTTGTTGCCCACACAACCCCATGTCCTCTTCGGAAACACCTTCCCAAGCCCTGTTCCCTGTGCTTTATTCCCCTTCTTCGGTCGCGGTAATTGGTGCTGGCATTGCGGGCAGTAGTGTGGCGCTGGCGCTTTGCAAACTGGGTGTGCAGGTGCACTTGCATGATTCAGCCAGCGGCCCCGCAGCGGGTGCTTCCGGTAACTGGGTGGGCGCTTTTCACCCCCACATTACCCGTGGCGATTCGCCCTTGTCGCAATTGACACGTTTGGGGTTTGAACACACCTTGCTGGCGCTTGAGGATTTGACCGCACAAGGTTTGCTGAAAAAAGGCGTCGATTGGGACACCCCAGGGCACTTGCAAACCGTGCCACCTGAAGAGGCCGACCGCGCGCGTGAAACACTGGAGTTGTTGAATTTTCCGCAAACACTGGTGCGCTGGGCGCAGCCCAATGCCCTGTTGCCCACACCCTTGAGTGGTCTGTTTTTCCCGCAAGGTGGTTGGGTGAAACCAGCCCGTTGGGTAGCGGCCAATTTGCAGGCCTGTGGTGAATTGCTTCACACCCATTACAACAGCACCATTGGCGATGTAAGCCCCTTGCGGGAACAACACTCGGCGGTGGTGGTGTGTGTGGCTGAAAATGCACTTGAATTGGCACCGATCCCCGGTGCTCGCGCAAATGCTGTCAAAGGCCAAATCAGCAAATTGAGGTGTGATGTAAAACCCGGTGTCGTGTTGTCTGGTGAAAGTTATGCGATTGCTCCAGCAGCTGAAGACTGGTTGGTTTTGGGTGCCACATACGAGCGGCCTGTGCTGCACTTGAACCCCACCGCCGAGGCCGATGAGTTGAATATCGCCCGGTTCAAGGCGGCATTTCCTGAGTTACCACTTGGAGAGTTGCTTGATCATCGCTGCGCAGTGCGATCGGTTTGGCACGATCGCCTGCCCGCCATCGGCCCCGTGCCGAATATGCCGGGGATGTACATGAGCACCGGCTTTGGGTCCCGTGGTTTATTGTGGGCAGCTTTGGGTGGGCGTGTGGTGGCTGACCACTTCACGGGCAAGCCAATCGAGTCGAAACTGTTGGGAAAACTTACGCCCCGCGCGGCGAAGGCGTAAGTTTTAAAAAGCGTTCAAAACGCAAAATTCATGATGCTTCTTTGGCAGCCTTGGCTTTGGCTGCGGTTTTTGTCGCTGGCTTGGCTGCAGTTTTGCCTTTGGCTGCACCAGGCTTCTTCTCGGCTTTTGCCTCGAACTCAAAACCAATTGCACCGTCGGGTTTCTTGACCAAAAACGCTTTGAACGCACGACGGGTTTTCGATGAAACAAACCGTGTCAGCAAATCAGTTTTACCGTCGAGCAACAGTTTTTCCATTTGTTCGCGGTCAATGGGTTGTTGCAAAATCACCTTGCCTGAACGGAAGTCACAGCTTTTGCTTGGTCCTACCGATTTTTCGCACACATAACTGGTGGCCTGTTCATACACATTGGATGCGCACTTGGGACATGGCCCAAGTCGGGTTTCACCAGAGAAGTCGACGGGTTCGCCATTGTCATCGTCTTTGGCCTGGCCAAAGTCAAACTCCAGCTTGTGTTCATCAGTCAGCTTCAGCACAGCGGCAAACGGGCGGCCCATTTTGCTGCGGAAACCATCGAGCATTGGCAACTCGCGGTCTTGCAACAGCTTTTCAACTTCAGCCACTTCAAACTGACGACCGCCTGGCACTTTCGAGATCGAGAATTCGCATTTTGTGCAGGCAAAGCGGCGGTAGTTTTCCTTCACCACGCTGCCGCAGTTCGGGCAAGGTGTCACCAGTGTGGCGTAGTCGCCAGGAATGGTTTCCTCTGTGTAGTTTTTCGCACGGTCAACAATGTTCTGCGTAATCTTGGCAATTTCCTGCATGAACTGTTCGCGCGAGAGCTCGCCCTTTTCCATCAGGGAAAGTTTGTACTCCCACTCGCCAGTCAACTCAGGCATGGTCAGTTCTTCAACGTCCAGGCCACGCAGCAGGGTCAGCAGCTGGAACGCCTTGGCTGTGGGTACCAAAGCGCGTTCTTCACGCACCAGGTACTTTTCGTTAATCAAACCCTCAATGGTGGCAGCGCGCGTGGCTGGCGTGCCCAAGCCTTTGGTGCCCATGGCATCGCGCAGTTCTTCTTCTTCCACCAGTTTGCCTGCACCTTCCATGGCGGAAAGTAAAGTGGCTTCGCTGTAGCGTGCAGGTGGCTTGGTGCTCAGGGTGTGTACATCAATTTCGTCGGTACTTACTTTTTCACCGGCATCCACAGCCACCAGGCTGTCATCGCCCGCAGCTGCGGCTGCGCGGCCGTAAATGGCCAGCCAGCCCGGCTTCACCAGCACCTTGCCTTCGGTTTTGAAGGGGTGGCCTTCAACCGTGGTAATGCGTGTGGTGACGTTGAATTCCGCTGGTGGGAAAAACACTGCCAGGAAACGTTTCACCACCATGTCGTATAGCTTGGCTTCGGGTTCGCTCAGGTTTTTTGGCACTTGCAGGGTTGGAATAATCGCAAAGTGGTCAGAAATCTTGCTGTTGTCGAACACCCGTTTGTTGGGCTTTACCCAGTTGTTTTTCAGTATTTGTTCACAAAACTGCCCATACGCACCGGCAATGTGGCCTGAATCCAATCCCACAAAGCTTTTCAGGGTTTGGTTCACGGTGCCCATATAATCTTCAGGCAAGGCTTTTGAATCAGTACGCGGGTAGGTCAACACTTTGTGTTTTTCATACAGCGCCTGGGCCAGGCCCAAGGTGTTCTTTGCTGAAAAACCAAAGCGACTGTTGGCCTCGCGTTGCAGGCTGGTCAAATCGAACAACTGAGGCGCAATTTGCGTGGTGGGTTTGCTTTCTTCTTCTACTGTGCCGGGCTTGCCGTCACAGGCAGCCACAATGGCTTTGGCCTTGGCTTCGTCCCACAGCCGGTCTGCACGTTGCTCAGGGTCTTCTGCTTTTTTAAAGTCGCGGTCAAACCATTTGCCTTCGTAGGCACCAGCCTGCGCGCCAAAACTGGCGCGAATCTCGAAATAAGTGCGCGGCACAAACTTGCGGATTTTCTCTTCGCGTTCCACAACAATGGCCAGTGTGGGGGTTTGTACCCTGCCCACCGTGGTCAGGTAAAACCCGCCTTCCTTGCTGTTGAATGCAGTCATGGCACGTGTGCCATTGATACCCACCAGCCAGTCTGCTTCCGAGCGGCAGCGCGCAGCATCGGCCAGTGGCATCATCTCGGCATCGCTGCGCAGGCTCGAGAAGGCCTGACGAATGGCTGCGGGTGTCATCGATTGCAACCACAAGCGTTCAACCGGCTTGCTGCTTTTCGCGTATTGCGCGATCAGGCGGAAAATCAGCTCACCTTCCCGGCCCGCGTCACAGGCGTTAATCAGGCCGACCACGTCTTTGCGTTTAATCAGTTTGTTCAGCACCTTCAGGCGCGATTCTGTTTTTGCAATCGGGTTCAGGTCAAAGTGTGTTGGCAATACGGGCAGGTTGGCAAAACTCCACTTGCCCCGCTTCACCTCAAATTCGTCGGGCGCCTTGATTTCCACCAAATGGCCCACGGCCGATGACAGCACGTACTCATCACTTTCAAAGTAATCGTCGTGTTTGGTGAAACCACCGAGGGAGCGCGCAATGTCAGCGGCCACGGAGGGTTTTTCCGCGATGATCAGTTTTTTGGGGTTTTCGCTACTCAATTAGTCCAACTCGTCGGTGTGTGTAATTTCAAGGCCTTGTGCGCCGAAGTGTAAGTGTCAGTCCTTCAATAAATCAAGGCTTTCTCTAGAATCTTCAATTCTGTTGTTGCAACGGCCTTTTTTTAAAATACACCATTTGAACGCACCCAGCGGTTACCGCTTTCACCCAGCACCAGCCCCAGCAACTCCAGTTCGGTCAGTGCAGCCAGGGTGTCTTCAGTGTCCAAACCCAATTGCCGGGCCAATGTGTCCGTGTGCACCGGGTCGTGCCCCAGGTGTTGCAATACCCGGCCCAGTTCTTCATCGGGTTCAGCATCAGTGTCCACGGTGCAGGTCATTTCGGTGTGGCAATCGCTGTCATCTTCTTGCAACACGCTGAGCAACTTGTACTGTGGCAGGCTGGCCTTGGCTTCTTCCATCAACTCCAGTGCTGTTTCTACCAGCAAGGCGCCTTTTTTGATCATGTCGTGGCAGCCTTTGCTTTGGCTGCTGTGAATGGAACCAGGAATGGCCCCTACCGGGCGCCCCAGTTCACTGGCAACCCGGGCTGTAATCAAGGAACCTGAACGCATGGCTGCCTCGACCACAAGCAGTGCATCGGCCAGGCCAGCAATAATGCGGTTTCGACGGGGGAAAAAGCCAGCTTGCGGCGCGGTACCGGGTGGGTATTCGGACAACACCAAACCACCTTGTTCGACAATCTGCTTTTTAAGACCGGCGTGGTGCGGGGGGTAAACCTCGTCAGGCCCACAACCCAGCACGGCAATGGTGGCACCCAGGGCCTGAAGTGCACCCGCGTGTGCTGCACCGTCAATGCCTTCGGCCAAGCCGCTGACAACTACCCATTGGGCTTGCGCAAAAGCCTTGCCAAAACCCTGCGCGTTGCTCAAGCCGGTGCGTGTGGCATTTCTGCTGCCTACAATCGCGATGCCCCGGGTTTTCAACAAATCCAGGCGGCCTTCACCGAACAGAATCAGCGGCGGGTCTTTCAGTGCAAGCAGGCTTTGCGGGTAAGCCGGGCTGTGAATGCCCACCCAGAATCTTTTGTTGCTTTGCAACAACCAAGTGCTGGCCAGTGCATGCCAAAGCCGGACTGCTTCGCATGGGGCGGGTAAACTGCAACCTGGGCCTTGTTGGGCCAGCTCGTAACGTGCACGCGCTTTGATGGTTGTGTTGTAAGCCAGGTTCATGGCGTCGAGTAGCTCACCCATGCAAAGCGCCGAGCAACAAGTGATGGAATTTGCGAACTATTTTTGCCACAGAAGGTATATCCTTTTGGTGTTGACTGTGAAGGTTTTTTGAAAGCATGGCTTTACTCCCAATTTTGCGTTATCCGGATCCGCGCTTGAAAACGGTTGCCACCCCTGTCACCCAGTTTGATGACGCGCTTGTCAAGCTGACTCAAGACATGGCAGAAACCATGTACGATGCGCCTGGCGTTGGCCTGGCCGCTACGCAGGTGAATGTGCACAAACGAATCATCGTGATTGATGTCACCGATGACAAATCGGGCCTGACCGTATTCATCAACCCCGAGATCATCGACGCCAGCAAAGAATGCAAGGTGTACGAGGAAGGTTGTTTGTCGGTGCCCGGCATTTACGAGAAGGTTGAACGCCCCGACACGGTGAAGGTACGCGCACAGAATGTGAAGGGTGAGTGGTTTGAAATTGATTGCGACGAGCTGCTTGCCGTGTGTATTCAGCATGAAATTGACCACCTCAATGGCAAGGTGTTTGTTGAATACCTTTCGCAGTTGAAGCAAACCCGCATCAAAACCAAGATGAAGAAGCAAGAAAAGCTTCAAACCGCTTGATCGCCCAACCCCCCATGAATCGAACCCTGAATGTGGGTTTCGCTGGCACACCCGAGTTTGCTCGGGTTGCGCTGGCGAAGCTTATTGCTGCCGGTTACCCTGTGCACCTGGTACTGACCCAACCCGACCGCCCCGCTGGCAGGGGCATGAAGTTACAGGCTTCCCCTGTTAAACAGCTGGCACAGCAACATGGCATCCCCGTGCTGCAACCGGTCAGTCTGAAAAAAGGCGAGGAAGCCGAACACGCCTTGCACGCCTTGAAAACCGCCGTACATGGTCAAGCCCTGGATGTGTTGATTGTGGCGGCTTACGGGCTTATTTTGCCGCAAACTGTTTTGGATGCTCCGCGCTTGGGTTGCTTGAACATTCATGGCAGCTTGCTGCCGCGCTGGCGTGGCGCTGCCCCCATTCAGCGGTGTATTGAGGCGGGCGATGCTGAAACCGGCGTGTGCATCATGCAAATGGAAGCCGGGCTGGACACCGGCCCCGTTCGCCTGTGGCGGGCCTTGCCGATTGAACACACCGACACCACCACCACCCTGCACGACAAATTGGCCGAGCTGGGCGGTGATTTGTTGGTAGAGGCGCTGGACTCCCTTCGGGCGGCAACACTGCCCCTGGTTCCACAACCTGAAGTGGGAGTGACCTACGCAGAGAAAATCACAAAAGCGGAGGGCGTGATCAACTGGCATCGCAGTGCAGTTGAACTTCAGCGTACACTGCGTGCCTTCGACCCTTTTCCAGGTGCAAACACAACGTGGGGTGGTGAACCTTTGAAGTGTTTTGATCCTGAAACTGTCGCATTGGCTGGCCTGATGGGTAAACCGGGCGAGGTGTTGTCCGTTGATTCCGCAGGCATAGAGGTGCAATGTGGGCAGGGTGTGTTGCGTATTCGAACCCTTCAGAAGGCCGGCAGCAAACGCCAACCTGCGCAGCAGGTGGCACAGGCTTTGGGTTTGCAGGCCGGAAACCAATTGAGCGAATCTGCCTCCAACTAGGCAAAGGTGGCACGCGCAAAACTTGAAATTGCGCGAAAAAGCCTTATTTTCAAGTTGTCGAATCAACAGGCCGCTGATTGGCCAGGATAAATAAGATCATGTTTAACTGGATGAAAACCTTCATGTTGATGGCGGCCATCACCGCCCTTTTCGTGGTGCTGGGTGGCATGATGGGCGGCCGTGGCGGCATGTTGTTGGCCTTGGGCTTTGCACTGGTGATGAACTTTGGTGCGTACTGGTTTTCCGACAAAATGGTTTTGCGCATGTACAAAGCCAAGGAAGTCGATGCCAGCAATGCGCCAGAGTTTTACAACATGGTGGCTGAACTTGCACAGCGCGCAGACATGCCAATTCCGCGTGTTTACCTGATCAATGACAGCGCCCCCAATGCCTTTGCAACCGGGCGCAACCCGGAAAACGCGGCTGTGGCTGCAACCACGGGTATTTTGCAGGTGCTTTCCGCGCGTGAACTGCGTGGCGTGATGGCCCATGAACTGGCCCATGTGAAGCACCGCGACATTCTGATTTCCACCATTTCGGCCACCATGGCGGGTGCCATTTCGGCGCTGGCCAACTTTGCGCTGTTTTTTGGTGGGCGAGATGAGAACGGCCAGCCGATGAACCCGATTGCCAGCATTGCCTTGGCCATTCTGGCGCCATTGGCCGCATCACTGATTCAAATGTCAATCTCGCGCGCCCGTGAATACGAGGCTGACCGTGGAGGCGCAGAAATTTGCGGCGACCCGGCGGCTTTGGCCAGCGCGCTGGACAAAATTCAACGGTATGCCAAGGGCATTCCGTTCCGTACTACTGAAGCGCACCCGGAAACCGCTCAAATGATGATCATGAATCCACTGTCAGGGCAAGGCATAGCTGGCCTTTTTTCGACCCACCCACCCACTGAAGAACGAATCGCCCGCTTGATGGAAATGGCCCGCACTGGCGGTCCGCGTTGAAGCCGGTTCACAGTACGCCACCCAAACTGACAGAAGCCAGTTTGGCGTTTGCCCTGCTCAAGGCCGCGGCAGTCATGACCCGGGTTCTGCGGGAAGGTCGCTCGCTTGACCAAGCCTTGGCCGCTGAAACCAAGGGTGTGAAAACCCCGCAGGCTTTGGGTGCCATTCAAGACCTGGCGTACTTCGGCATGCGCAACCTGGGCCGTGGGCAAGTATTAACCCGCTTGATCAGCGGCAAAGCGCTGCTAAACCCCGAGCCCTTGAATGAATTGATGGCCTTGGGTTTTGGTTTGCTGTGGGATGACAAAAACCCGAAGTACCCGGCGCACACTGTGGTGGACCAAATGGTGTATGCCTGCACGGGCAGCGAGCAGTTTGCACGCGCCAAGGGCCTGGCCAATGCCTGTTTGCGCAATTTTTTGCGCGACTCGAACACCTGGCGAACCAAGGCTTTTGAAGACCCGCTGGCGCAGCACAACTTGCCAGTTTGGTGGATTGAAAAACTGAAAGCCAGCCACCCGCAACACTGGGAAACGATGTTGGCACAGGCGCAAAGCCACCCGCCTTTGGTGGTCCGCGTAAACACCCGCAGTATTTCAGCGCCCGCCTATGCCGAGCAGTTAAACGCCGCAGGCATGGAAGCCCGTGTGATTGGTCGGCAGGCCGTGTTGCTGGCCAAGCCTGTGCCTGTATCTGCCCTGCCCGGCTTTGATTTGGGCCAGGTGTCGGTACAAGACAGTGCAGCGCAATTGGCTTCCCAGTTGCTGAACCCGCAGAATGGACAACGCATTCTGGATGCCTGTGCTGCACCGGGCGGAAAAACCGGGCACTTGCTTGAGTTGGCCGATATTGAACTGGTTGCCCTAGATTCCAGCCCGCAGCGCCTGGGCCGCGTCGAAGACAACATTCGCCGCATTGCCCCCACCCTGAATGGTCAATGGGATTTGCGTTTGAAGGTGGCGCAGGCTGAATTGCTCGACACCTGGTGGGACGGCGTGCCTTTTGACGGTATTTTGGCCGATGTGCCTTGCACGGGTTCAGGCGTGGTTCGTCGCCACCCCGACATTCCATGGTTGCGCAGACCGGACGATATTGCCAAGTTGTCGCAGATTCAACACAAAATACTGAATGCCTTGTGGTCTACCCTAAAGCCGGGCGGTACACTTTTGCTGGTGACCTGTTCCATCTTTCCTGAAGAGGGGCCCCTGTTGGCAAACGCATTTCTCGACAATCATTCCGATGCCCTGGCGCAAACTGCGCCCGGCTGGGTGTTGCCAGTTGCAGCGGCCAACCCTGACCAAGGCTTTGATGCATCTCCCGACGGGTTCTTTTACGCCAAGTTTGAAAAATCCCTAACCTCTTGAGGAAGTGCCTTGAAATTTAGCCAGGCCCACTCCTCGTCATGGACACGCGCTTTGCATGGCCTGCTGGGCCTTTTGCTGATGTGCGTGCTGACTGTGGGGCTGGCCCAGCTTGATTCTTCAACACGGGTCACCGCGGTTAAACTTGAGCCCAGTAAGGCTCCCGCCTCTGCGGCATGGAACCTGGCCGCAGAATTCGAAATTGAGTTGGGCTACAAGTTGCGTGAGGCCGTTGATCGCGGCCTGCCTTTGCAGTTCACGGTTGACTTTCAGTTGATGCGTTCCCGTTGGTACTGGGTGGACGAAGAAGTGGTCAGCACCACTTATCCACTGAATTTGTCGTACAACGCCCTGACCCGTACTTACCGCGTAGTAACCCCCAACAACACCTACAATACCCCCACGCTTGAAGACGCCATGCAGCACATGACCAAGGTGCGCGACTGGGCGGTCATTCCTCGTGATCGAATTGAGATTGGACAGCCCTACACTGCGCAAGTGCGTTTTCGATTGCTGCTCACCGAACTACCAAAGCCATTTCAAATCAGTGCACTGGTGAACAGTGAATGGGATTTGTCCTCGGAATGGCTCACTTTTGAGTTCACGCCCAAACGCGAGGCCTGGAAATGAATCCCTGGCTGGAAAACACCCGGTGGCTGCGTTACACGCTGCTGATTCTGGGCAGCTTGGGCGGGGTGTTGCTGTTTCTTTTAGCTTCGGCTTCCTCGAACACTGATTTTTTTGAAAGCAATTACCCCTTGCTGATCACGCTGAACGGCATTATTGCTGCCGGCTTGTTCAGCATTCTGGCTTTGCTGATTGTGCGCATGGTGCGCCGGTACCGTGCGGGTGTTTTTGGCTCTCGGCTCATGTTGCGCATGTCCTTGTCGTTTGCGCTGATGGGGCTGATCCCCGGTTTTGTGTTGTACCTGGTGTCGGTGCAATTTCTCGCAAAAAGTATCGACAGCTGGTTTGACGTGCGTGTAGATGGTGCGCTGGAATCGGGCTTGAATTTGGGCCAAACTGCGCTGGACAGTTTGATCAATGAACTGGCTTTGAAAGGGCAGTCCATTTCCATCGAGCTTTCACGTGCGACACCCAGCGAGCAATTGCTGGAACTGCCCCGGCTTCGCGATGCGGCCAATGTGCAAGAACTCACCTTGCTGTCTGAAACCGGGCAAATTCTCGGAAGTTCAGGAGGAGCACTGGATAGCCTGTTGCCCAGCCTGCCCACCCAAGTAATGTTACGCCAGGCACTGATGACCAGACCTTTTCAGCAAATTGAGCCTGACCCCGAAGACCCCGACGGGCGCTTGTACATGCGTGTGGTGGTGCCGATTGCCCCGCCCTTGACCAGTTTTGATTTGGGTCAGCGCTATGTACAAATTATGCACCCCGTGCCCACAACACTTTCGCAGCGGGCCAATGCGGTGCAAAGCGTGTACCGCGATTATCAAGAATTGCAGTTGTCACGTTCGGGCTTGCGAAAAATTTATGGCATCACGCTGACCTTGGCACTGTTGCTCACGGTGTTTGTATCGGTGGCTGCGGCATTCTGGCTTTCATCAAGATTGTCCTCTCCTTTGTTGTGGCTTGCCGAGGGTACCAAGGCCCTGGCCAGTGGCAACTTCAAAACCATGCAGCCTGTGAATGCAGACGATGAATTGCGTGAGTTGGTTGATTCATTCAACACCATGACCCGGCAGCTATCGGAAGCGCAACGCCGCTTGCAGGCCAATCAAAACCAGCTCGCTGCCAACAATGATTTCCTGCAAAGTTTGCTGACCAGTTTGTCCGCTGGTGTGCTGGTGCTCGATCACAAACTGCGCCTGAAGATGTACAACGACGGTGCACTGCGAATTTTTGATCGTTCACTGGCCGAGAACCAGGGCCATCCACTGGACGACATGCCCGGCCTGGAAGGATTTGCCATGGCAGTGCGTGCCAGCGTGGCCGACAACCAGGGCAATGAAGGTGAAGAAAGCGGCATTTGGCAAAAACAGCTGGAAATTCCCCGTGCGTTTGATTCGCAAAGTTCGAAATCCATTCTGGTGCGTGGCTCGCGCTTGCCCGGTGAAAAGGCCGGTTACGTGCTGGTATGCGACGACATTACTGCTTTGATTTCTGCGCAGCGAACGGCGGCCTGGGGTGAGGTAGCGCGTCGCCTGGCTCACGAAATTAAGAATCCGCTGACCCCGATTCAGCTTTCTGCCGAGCGTTTGCAAATGAAGTTGGCTGACAAGCTGCAAGAACCGGAATCCGGAATTTTGCAGCGTGCCACCCGCACCATCGTGAACCAGGTGGAATCACTGAAACGTTTGGTCAACGATTTCCGCGACTATGCGCGACTGCCGCCGGCTGATTTGAAGCCGCTGGATTTGAATGACTTGGTGGTCGATGTGCTGGCACTGTACGATGTGCATGTGGGCATTGAAGAACAGGCGGAAACCCGCTTCATTCCAAAATTGACTGAAAAATTACCGCTGGTGGCCGGAGATTCGTCTCAGTTGCGCCAAGTGATTCATAATTTGTTGCAAAATGCATTAGACGCATGTGTCGATTGCGATCAACCCAAAGTGGAAGTGCGAACCGAAGGTTTGAAAGCACCGGAAGGTGAACAGGAACAGTTGGTGGGCGTGAAGCTGGTGGTGGCTGACAACGGGCCGGGGTTCAATCCCGACTTGCTGGCAAAAGCTTTCGAGCCTTACATCACCACGAAAACCAAGGGCACCGGTTTGGGTTTGGCAATCGTTAGAAAAATTGCAGATGAACACAAGGCGCGAATAGCCATTAGAAACAGGGTAGATGCACAAGGGCGGGTGGTTGGTGCGGCGGTGGAATTAACTTTCCCCGTGTTGCAAAACACCTTGAACAATGCCGAACATAGTCAGGCCGCATAAAGAAGGAACTCTCTCACCATGGCGACCATTCTCGTTGTAGATGACGAAATTGGAATTCGAGAACTTTTGTCCGAGATTCTCGGCGACGAAGGGCATGCTGTGCTGCTTGCTGAAAATGCAGGTCAGGCACGCGCACTTCGTGACCAAGAGCAGCCCGACCTGGTGTTGCTCGACATCTGGATGCCCGACACCGATGGTGTTACTTTGCTGAAAGAATGGTCAGTGAAAGGACTGCTGACCATGCCAGTGATCATGATGAGTGGCCACGCCACAATCGACACCGCTGTTGAAGCCACGCGCATTGGTGCGCTTGACTTTCTGGAGAAACCAATTTCCTTGCAGAAGTTGCTGGGTGCCGTAGAGAAAGGTTTGGCGCGCGGAAAAATGGTGCAATCGGCTCGCGCGCTGATGCAGTCCCAGCCAAAGTCCAACGGCATGGGTAGCACTTCCAACCAGACCAGTGGCGCATCTGTTTCTGCAAGTGGTGGTGTGGCCACAGCGCCCGACTCAAGCCCCTTGGGCCAAGCCCTGGCCGAGTTGTCGACACTCGACCTGGATGCCCAACTGCGCGATGCCCGTGATTCATTTGAACGTATTTATTTTGAATACCACCTGCGCCTGGAAAATGGCAGCATGACGCGTCTGGCCGAGCGCACCGGCATTGAGCGCACGCACTTGTATCGCAAACTCAAGCAGCTGGGCGTAGAAGTAGGCCGCACCGCGCGCAAAAATATCGCATGAAAATTATCATCGTCGGTGCCGGGCGTGTGGGGGCCAGCCTCGCTGAAAGCCTGGTGTCCGAACACAACGACATCACCCTGATCGATCCGGACCCCAAAGTACTGGCGGATCTTCAAGACCGCTACGATTTGCGCACCATTGCCGGCAATGGTGCTTTGCCGCGCGTGCTGAAACAGGCCGGTGCCGAAGACGCCGACATGTTGGTGGCGGTAACCCGTAGTGACGAAACCAATTTGGTCGCCTGCCGCATGGCTGCATTGATGTTCAATGTGCCCCGCCGAATTGCCCGTGTACGCTCGCCTGAAATGATGGAACAGGCCCAGTTGCAAGGTGACGAGGGTTTCAATGTGGACCACGTGATTTGCCCGGAGCAAAGCGTGACCAACCACATTGAGCGCCTGATTGAATTTCCCGATGCTCTGCAGGTTCTCGATTTCGCCGATGGCAAAGTCACTTTGGTTTCCGTGCGTGCTTACGCAGGTGGGCCCTTGGTTTCCCACCCCATCGAAGACATTCGAAAGCACCTGCCCAAAGTAGATGTACGAATTGTTGCTTTGTTTCGCGAAAACCAGCCCGTGGCTGTAGAGGGTTACACCATGATTCAGCCGGGCGACGAGGTGTTTTGCCTGTCGGCCACTGAGCATGTGCGCACGGTGATGTCGGAACTTCGCCGCATGTCGAAACCAGTTACCAAAGTGATGATTGCCGGTGGTGGCAACATTGGTTTGCGCCTGGCGAAAAGTCTTGAAGAAAATTACCAGGTCAAGGTGATTGATGCCGATCGCAAGCGTTGCGAAGACCTGGCGAATCAGCTGGGCTCGCGCACCTTGGTGTTGTATGGCGATGCCACCGATGAAGATTTGCTGGCCGAAGAAAATGTGCAGGATGTGGACACCTTCATCGCGCTGACCAATGACGATGAAAACAACATCATGTCGTCCCTGTTGGCCAAGCGCATGGGCGCACGCAGGGTAATCGCCCTGATTCAGCGCAAGGTGTACGCCGAACTGGTGCAAGGCGGGCAAATCGATATTGCACTGGCGCCTTCGAATGCCACACTCAGTGAATTGCTCAAGCACATCCGCCGGGGTGATGTGGTGGCCGTTCACCGCTTGCGTCGCGGTGTGGCGGAAGCAATTGAAACCATTGCGCACGGCGATTCGAAATCGTCGAAAGTGGTGGGCCGTGCCATTGAAAAAATCGACATGCCCAAGGGTGCCGTGATTGGTGCAATTGTGCGAGGTGACAAAGTGATCATGGCGCACCACGACACGGTGATCGAGGCCGAAGATCACATCATTACTTTCGTAGAAAATCGAAAACTGGTACCGCAGGTGGAAAAACTGTTCCAGGTCGGTGTGGGGTTTATCTAAAGTGGCGCGTGCAGCATGAGGAATTCGCTTTTTCCAGTGCTGGGTGTATTGGGCTTTGCCGTGGCCTTGTTCTCGGTGGCGTTCTTGGTGCCGCTGACTTACGCATTTGTAACCGATGAACCCACGGTGCATGCATTTGCCACAGGTTTTTTAGTCACCTTTGGCATTGGTGTCACCGCACACGTATTAACCCGCCGCTTTCGCCGGGAACTTCAACCCCGCGATGGTTTTCTGTTGGTGTCTACGGTGTGGTCGGGCTTGCCTGCTTTTGCCACCATTCCCATGGTGCTGTTTTTTGATGATCTCAGTGTCACGGATGCCTATTTCGAAATGGTGTCTGCGCTGACTACCACTGGCGCTACGGTGCTCAGTGGCTTGGACGACATGCCTGCCAGTATCAATATCTGGCGACATTTGTTGTCATGGATGGGCGGCATGGGCATTCTGGTTTTGGCGGTGGCCATTTTGCCTTTGCTGGGTGTGGGTGGTTCTCAGGTGTTCAAGGCCGAGACCCCGGGGCCCATGAAAGACAGCAAATTGACCCCCCGAATCACGGAAACAGCCAAGTCGCTGTACATGGTGTACTTGATGCTATCAGTTGCTTGCGCAATCAGTTACAAACTGGCGGGCATGACCTGGCTGGATGCGTTTTTGCACACTGGCACCACCGTGTCGCTGTCAGGTTTTTCGTCGCATGATGCAAGCTACGCTTACTTCGACTCAGCAGCCATTGAAATGGTGGCGGTGGTGTTCATGATGATCGCAGCAGTGAATTTTTCGATTCACTTTTTGGCGTGGCGCGGCAAATCATTTCGCCCCTATGCAAATTGCCCCGAAGCCAAATGGTTTTTCATGTTGATGTTTGGTGCGGTGTCATTGATCACCGTGTATTTGCTGGCGCATCAGGAATACACCACGTTCAGCGAGGCGTTCAGGTATGCGCTTTTCAACACCGTGTCGGTGGCTACCACCACAGGTTATGCCAACACCGATTACAGCCAGTGGCCCCTGTTTGCACCTTTGCTCATGATTTTTCTAAGCATGTTTGCAACCGCAGCAGGCTCGACAGGTGGTGGCATCAAAATGTTGCGTGCCGTTATTTTGTTCAAGCACGCCATTGGCGAGTTGTCCCGAATTCTCCATCCGCGCGCAATCAACCCGGTACGTATTCGCGGTTCAGCAGTGAGCCCGCAAGTTATTTTTGGTGTGCTGGCTTTCATGCTGATGTATGGCATGAGCGTGATCACCATCACGATGTTGTTGATATTTACAGGGCTTGATCCAATTTCTGCATTGACCACGGGAATTTCAATGATCAATAATCTGGGCCCCGCTTTGGGTGAGTTTGGTCCAGTAGACCATTACGGTGCCTTGGGCGACTTTCAAACCTGGCTTTGTTCATTTGCCATGTTGCTCGGCCGCCTGGAAATGTTCACCATTCTGGTGCTGTTCACGCCAGCCTTCTGGCGCAAATGAAAACGCGGCTTTTTCTGGTGCCTGGCCGCGACCCGGAAGCACGAGCCCGGCGAATTGAAGCACTGCTTTCCGAGCAGGCCGGCGTTGGCAAAATTACCTTGATGGCCAGTACCGAAGTTTTTTCCTATGCCTCGGTGGAGGCTCAGGCAGAGTTGTTTCGTCTGGACACTGAGCGCAAAGCGCGCGGCATTCATGTGCTTCGGCTTAGCCCCGGTTGCTTGTGTTGTTCCTCCAAACTGGTGCTGACAACCCACCTAGCTCGTACCTTAAGATTGAATCAACCCAATGTATTGTTAATGGAACTGGAAAGCCAAAGCCACCCGGAACAGGTGTTACAGTTATTAAAAGAGCCTCAATGGATTGATTGGTTTGCCGATATAACACTTGTGGAGGATGTTGCGTAAGGGGTTAGACGCCCAAGGCGTGGCCTTGAAATTGCTAGATAGATCACCATATTCAACCTGAAAGTATTATTTGGAGGTTTGCGATGTTAATGATGATTGATAGCCCCTTTTACTGCGTGGTGGATTTGGTCATGAGCGAGGGGCAACCCAGCCTTGGCATTGAAATCGTGGACAAGAACAATCAGCGCGAACTGTTTTTGCAGGGCGATGCGGCTGAAAAATTCCGCGAAGAGGTGAAATACCTTGCCGCCCAAGAACCCGATATCGACGACATCGAAGCTTTTATTGAAAGCTACAAACCCTGGATGCAACACCCGGTTACGTTGCACTGAACGTGTTTTGAAAATGCCTCTGCTGTTCTGGCAGAGGCCACCTTCTCAATCGCTACTTAAGCGAATCTTGGCTTGGCGTGAGTTTCGCGGCTAAGCATCAAACTGACAATCGATGTGCCCACCCACACGGCAAGCACCAGCATGCACACGGTCATGCCAGCTTTTGAATAAGCACCTGTTATGTTTTCTGCAGCCGCATAGTGGTCAAGAATTGCACCCAGTACCGGCTGCTGCACCAGTGGGCCGACCATCACACCCAGGTTCACAATGCCCACTGCGGTTGCGCCCAAGTGGTGCGGCACCGATTCTTTTACATAACCAAAACTAAGCACCATGGAACCACCCCCAAAGGCCGTGGCCCACAACAAAACCGACACCAGCGCAATTGGAAGTTCAGGTTGAATGCCGAGAATAATAAAGCCGCTAATTGAGAAAATTGCACCCAAAAAATAGGGCAGTTTACGCTGCTTCAGTTTGTCGGAAAGCGCACCAAAAAACAGGCTGCCGGCGGCAAAAGCGATCAGCATGCCAGTGATGATCAGGGATGCCTCTTTAACGTTGAGCCCATGCCAGGTGGTGAGGTAGGGCACGCCCCACAGGCCGGTGAACGTAAGAATTGCACCGCACACGCCACTGGGAATCCAGAAAATCAACCACACCGCAGGAAAGCGAAGTGTGTGGCCCAAAGCGGTAAGCAATGGCAAGGTGACTTCATGGGCGGGGCGTTTGGCAACGTGGTTTTTGTAACCGCGTTGTGTGGGCATGTCGCGTACATATATCCAGATGAGCAATCCCAGTGCGATGGCAATAATTCCACTGGCGCCCATGACCATGCGCCAGCCGAACAAATCGGAAAGTGCACGCAGGGGCACACCTGCCAGTACCGCACCCATGGTGCCCACGGCCAGGCTAACCCCCGACATGCTGGCAAAACGTGCAGGCGAAAACCATTGGGCCACCAACATCAGCATGGAAACCCAGGCCACTGCAACCGAACCACCCACCAAGCCGCGCCCCACTGCCGCCCAACCCAGGGTTGGTGCAAAGCCGAACATGAGCGCGCCAAGGCCGCCCAGCATACAGCCTACTGTGAGAATTTTCCGTGGGCCGATCCGATCCACCAATAGGCCGACAGGTATTTGCATGGCTGCGTAAAAGTAGAAGTAAAACGCAGACAGGTTGCCTAGCGCAGCGCGGCTGAGGTCGAACGTGGTGCTGAGTTCTTCGGTGAGTACGCCCGGTGTAACGCGCTGGAAAAAACCAAACAGGTAAAACGCGGCTGCCAGGCCCCAGATGATGAACGACATCCGCAAGGGGGGCGGGGAAAGGTGATTGGGCGACATGGTGTTGTTCTTGTGGTGACTTCAGGCAGTGTCGCATGTGGGCGCGCTTGTGCCACTTGGGTGTAACCCGAGTGGTTCTTTGCTCAACTCGGCATGGGTTGCTTGTGTTGCATCGGAGTGGTTTATTGAGAGCTGAGCTTGAAGGGTCACCGCTGGCGCAACGCCCAATCGGCGGCGGTGTTTCG